>JAYKGU010000147.1:0-5228 GCA_035285585.1 Synechococcales cyanobacterium | reverse complement strand
CCAAGCTCGGGGAGGGTTCCATGATGCCGATATAGCTGCCACCTAGTTCATCTGCCTTCCAACTGCTGGCCCGATAGCCATCGCCATGGCGGATACCAGTAGAAAAACTGGCAATTTTAGTCGTGCCACCATCGATAGAGAAGTATTTATCAATATCCTGACCGCTGGCATCCCGCCGTCCCGTCGTCCAATCAATCAGGGTAAGCAACCCTTCGCTTTCTGCCAGAGCCACACTTTCTTGTGAAAAGCGAAACAAATCGACCGGGCTGACAAAAGGAAACTGGTCATCATTGAAAAAGACTGGGCGACTCCCACTTTCAAGCGGGCTGTTGAAGTCAAGTACATCGACCCCACTTACAAACCCCAGGGTAACCCCCAATCCCTGGGTCACAATTCCAACAAAGTCGTAGGCATCGGCTTCGATGCCATTGGTTCGATCAAAGTCCCAGGCAAAGGTGCTGTTTAGCAGAATTGAACCGTCAAGATTAGTAGCGGTATTAAAGCTGGCGGGGGCGCAGTTATTGGTGCCGCCCATCGGCAAGCCCAGGGCCTTCACATTGGCGCTGGTCAGACGAATGGAGCGGTTATTACAGTCGCCATCGGTGTCGGCAAAGGGAACCAGGCTGCCTTCCCCATTGGGATTGTTTTGGGTGCCGTTAAGCAGTAAATCAAACTCAGGGTTGATCATCAGATCAAAGTCTGAGCTTTTGGGCAGATTGGCGATCGCCGTAGCGTCATCAACTGAAGTGATATCAGCGGTTAAGGCGCTTACCAAATCCCGGTAGGCAACATTCACCCGCGTAGGGCTGAATTGCCCCAGGGAGGAAGATGTGTAGGGTTCGTAGCGAATATCAAGGTTAATGGTAACGTCGTCTTTAAGCACCGATGACCAGGCGCTGGCTGCGGCATTAAACCCGTTAATGACGTCCTGGGGTGTGCCCTCGGAAAACCCAAAATTAAACTCAATGGCCGCCGCAGGAGTTGATGCCGTGGCGACGCCCATTGTAGTGATGATGAGCACCGATAAAGCCGGAAGCGCGTTGTTGTGGTTTGCCATGTCAAAAAGGTTGCGTCTCATGTCCACCTAACTCCTGTAACTCCATACGGTGGCTGCCTGACGTTGCTACGGTTGATGCAGTTTCTACTGGTTCAGTGTGATACTGTTCAATTATTCAAATCAGTACCCTGAAGTCCGTCCCCCAAGGCGAACCCAGCAGATACCGCCAGCGGATAGCTGCGAATTATTACTGAAATTAGCGAAAGTTTCCCCACCTGCGAAAGTTTGAGGAGAGGGACCACCGTCTCCAAACTATCCGTTAGCAACCTGCCTACATCCGCTGCGGCGAACGGTACTGATGATGAGCAACGTCGAACCCTTACCGATGGCCTGATACCCAAGTGGCTGAGCCTGGATAACTGACCTAGATTTACCGTAGTCGCACCCAATCACTAGTCCCAGATTAACGAGGGACAATCTGGTTCGTCTGTGAAAATCCCTAAAGGTTCACAGTAACTTCAAATTTTCGCCTGTAGCTTACTCAGGGTATGTACTGGTTTTGTCGCATTGGGGAGGTGATAAGTTCCACTGGGGTATCTGCTTAGGCTGGGAAGCTTTGGTTGGATAGGAATTCGGAATCCAGAATCCAGAATCCAGAATCCAGAATTCAGAATTAGGAGAAATTATATACCAGTCCAACACCAAACAGCAGGCCATCAAAGTTAATGCGATCATCCGAGGAACTGCCCAGGCGGCCACCCCCGTAGAGAAAAATGCGCGTTTCCGACGAGAGGGAATAGGTCAACTGCGCCAGGAGTTGATGGTAGTAATCGTTGCGATCGCGCTTTGTAAAGTCAATGAGAGAAAACTGATAAAACAGGTCGGAGCGCAGACGGGAAGTAATGTCATAGCCCAGGGAGGCATTCAGGCGATTGATGGCCCGACTGCGATCTTCGGGGTCAGTAAAGCTGAGCTGTAGTAAATAGGACGTATTGAGATCAAGCCGATTGGTCAGGCGATCGCGCCGTCCCAGTGAAAGCCGTAACTGGTGGTCACTGAAGAACCGTTCGCCGCCGTCACGCTCAAAAAGGAGCTGGTGATTCCAGCCCAAATCCACATAGGTGCGGCGGGTGATGGCACGGAACAGGCTGGCCCTGAGTTCAAATTCGTTATAGCTAAAGTCGCTCTGGTCAAAATAGCGGACCAGATTGCCCTCCACCGAGGCCGTGAGAAAGGTGCGATCGCCCAGGGCAGGAACGGCCCGCAGCGAAATTCCTGATTGAAAAATGCCATCTTCAATTGGGTCGACGAACGAAAAGATGTTGTCGCTCCAGAACCCACTGGTGCGGGCGGTGAAAAAAACGGTAGGCCGCACCGCTTGGGGCTGTAGCACGGTTTCCCGGAGTCGCAGCCGCCCCAGCTCTGGGTCTTCTAGCTCCAGGGTGGCCTCCGGCAATTCTCGGAGCCGCAGAATACCCAGTTCGGGGTCGCCGGGGGTGTCTGGATCAGACGGCTCGGCCTCCCCAGGCGGCACAGCCTGACTGATCTGGACTGACTCAGAGCGACGGCGGAGCAGCGGCGAAGAGTGGGGTATCTGTAAAGAGGGCATGAGCACCGACGCGGGTCGGCGATCCAGATCCGCCGAAGGTTCGCTGGGGTGGGGGCGGGAAGGGGATAGGGAAGACGAATTCTCCGCAGATGGCAGGGCGCTGGTGGGCGGGGGTAAGGCGGGGGCGATCGCCCCTGTTGCTGGAGGCGCTGTTTCTGCCGCTTTGATTTCGGCCATAGTCTGCACCAGTGAACTGGGCAAAAACTTTGGTGCGGTTGGGGGGCTTTGGGCGATCGCAGCGGGAGCCTGTCCCACCAACCCACTCAGCACCGCAGATATGGCCCCAAATCCGACGGGCATGAGGTGAGCAACTGCCCACCCAGACCCGCCCCGACGCTGGCTTTGCATGTTTGGAGAACGCCCCTCTGTGTCTGATGAAACAAACTCCCCGAATAGTAGCGTATTTCCCATTGCCAATTGCCCCGTTACAATAGCTCGTCGCCAGGGAATTCCCGGATCTGGGCTGCCCCTAAGGAAAAGAGGGGCATCTGGTCGTTCAGGGCTTTCTTGGGGAAGGAGCTACGTCAGTCCTAATTTTGAGAGCTTTGGAAAGTTTTGCAGAAGAATTATCCTGACTGAGGATGTGCGGAAATATAAAGATACAATGAAGGGCTATGGAAGATTGTAAAGAGTAGCTGCATTTTCTTTATCTTAAGTTAAAGAAACTAGCGACTATACGCAGTCTTCGTTAAATTCGAATCGATGTTTCCGAAAAAGCACGGATGCATCATTCATATATTGGCCCATTCGTCAGCAACGTGAGCTGGCAGGTTCACCCGGATCGAACTTATTGACCTTAGCTTCAACTGGTTAAAGCTCAGTTGAAGACGCATGCCAATCCCGCCGTTTGATCGGTGATGTGATCGAGGGCGATCGCACCCGTAACTGTCGGGGTTACCGTCAAACTTTAGTGGAAGTTCGGAGACTCACCATGTTTCACAAGGTCACGCTGTTTCTTACCGCTTTGGCCTGGAGTGCAGGGTCTGTGATTCTGTCGCAAGCCGCCTGGGCTACTACCCCCCTGACCCGTGCCGACATTGAACGACTGCGGAATCAGGTCAACCTTATTCCCGATGGGCGATCGGCCCGACCGGCCACCCTCAATGATCTGATGACTCCAGGGGATGCCCTGTCGACAGCGCGTGAAGCCTTTGCCGAACTTCGCTTTAACGATGGTTCCCTGGCCCGCGTTGGGGAACTTGTTCTATTTCAATTTGTTCCCAATACCCGCACCTTTCAGCTGAGTAACGGTACCCTGCTGCTGCTGGTGCCACCCGGTCGGGGCAATACCCGCATTCAAACCCCCAACGCTACTGCTGGGGTCAGGGGATCGGCCCTCTTTGTGCGCTACAACCGGGACACCAACACAACCCTGGTGGGTGCCCTGACAACCAGCGGTATTGAGGTGGGTAACGATGACCTCTCACAGCGACAAGAGCTGAAGGCCGGACAGCTTGCCGTGATTGTGGGGGGGCGGATTGAGGGGGTCTACGAGTTTGACCTCGATACCTTTTACGAAACCAGCGAGCTGGTCAGGGGCCTCAACCTCGAAACCACTGAGAATTTGCAGGGCGTTCGCGCTGATTTGCGCGACGAATCAATGAACCAGGTACGGCTGGAAACTTCGGAAGCACGGCGATCGCAATCCCCAGTTGCCGGCCCTGGTACTGTTGAAAACCCCGCCTTTGTGCAGCTCTCCCCTACCACCGACGCGGGGCCTCTTGAATTAACCGACGACACTTTTGATTTCGCCACTGAGGGTCAGCCGACCAACACGCTGGGAGTTTTCTCCAATGAGCGATCGCCCCTTGACGCCATTAACACCATCCTGGAGGCCAGCGAAATTCAGGCTGAGCCTCTGGATCCAGCCTTTGAACCCATTGAACCCCCCATCGAGCCGCCGGTAGAGCCACCCGTGGAGCCGCCCGTGGTCGAACCGCCGGAACCCCCTATTGAGCCACCCATTGAGCCACCCATCGAGCCACCCATCGAACCCCCCGTGGAGCCGCCCGCAGAACCTCCGGTGGTGGAACCCCCTGCGCCGCCAGAGCCGCCCGTGGATCCTCCGGTGGAACCGCCCAATGATCCGCCAGAGCCACCCCCCACAGACGGGCCGTTGGAGGGACCAGTGGATGTTCCCAACGATCCACCCAACGACCCGCCTGACGATCCGCCCAATGATCCACCTGATGAACCTCCTGGCGGGGATGATCCGCCGGATGATTTGCCAGATGGCCCGGAAGAACCTGACCCGACTATTTAATCCGATCAATTTAAATGAGGGGGTTCTGCATTAAGAACCCATCTCAAAACTCCGATAGGGGTTTGGGTGGTTCTTGGAAATGTTTATCCCTTGTATCCGTCAACAGCTTCTGAAATATCCGCAGATGACGCAGATAAGTAGTTAAGCACAGATAATTTCTTGGGGTGTGCGTCCCCGCCTGGGGCGCACACCCTCATAAAATGTAGTTACAAGAGTGCTTACCAAAAATAACGGGTCTAAAGCCTCGCCCTTGCAGGGCGACTTTCCCGTCGAGTCTAAGTGTACTACAATCAGGGAATGCTAGTCCGAGAAGCCAAACTCAAAGACGGCACAGCCGAACAGTACCAAGCCCTCGATGA
>JAYKGU010000146.1:0-2938 GCA_035285585.1 Synechococcales cyanobacterium | reverse complement strand
TCATCGAGGGCTTGGTACTGTTCGGCTGTGCCGTCTTTGAGTTTGGCTTCTCGGACTAGCATTCCCTGATTGTAGTACACTTAGACTCGACGGGAAAGTCGCCCTGCAAGGGCGAGGCTTTAGACCCATTATTTTTGGTAATCCGGTGTGCGAAAGGTCCGCTCGTACAGGTCTTTTTTGATGCCCCGATCCACCATAGCGGTGCTGGCCGAAAGCAATTCCACAATCACGTCGGGGTAGCGCCCGTTTTCGTCCCACACGACCCACCCCTGGCGTTCGCGACTACCGTCTACGTCCAGCGCCACGAAGAAATCCGGGCCTCTAAAGTCACGATTCATGACCTGATCCCGGCTGTAGTAGACAAACATATTTCCCCCGGCAAAGAAGTCCGACCGCGGCTGCAAGACCTGGAGGGTGGAGTCAATCAGGACATTCATGGCGATGCGGTGACGGTTGGTTTCCAAGGGTTCTCCGTCGTCAAAGATGAGGTTCGTTGGGGGAGGAGAAGGCTGCCAGTCCAGCAGGGTTGTGTCGTTTGCCATGTCGCTGACCCATCCAGGTTAAGGGGCACTTTCAGCCTATCCCATAGCTTGTGAGGGTATCCATTTAAGCCAGGAAATTCTGGTTGGATAGGAATCCAGAATCCAGGAGTCAGGACTCAGGGTGGATCTGGCTTCTGGCTCCTGACTCCTGAATTCTATGCTTGGCTTGAAAGCTGGTCTCTCAGTTGCGATCGCCCCCCATCTGCACCGGCCCCACCAGGTTTTCTTCAGCCAGATTCGCGGAACCAATGAACTCCAGCAGATTGCGCCACCGCTCGCGCAGTTCTCCGTCCTGGGGAGATAGCCGGAGGCGATCGCCCAACTGGGCCAGGGCATCGTACCAGACATCCGGGGTGGACGCCTCGATCTGGCGCGATCGCTCCGGCGTGGCGGGCACCCGCTGCACCCAACCGTCCACGGTGAGGTCTGCTGTGGCGGTTAGATTGCCTGTGCAGTAGAGCTTGACATACCAGTGGTGGGGCACATTTTCCGGTAGCCCATCGGTACCGACTGGCGGAATGCTGATGCTGACAATGCCGGGGGTTTCCGGTAGGGTAAAGCGGGCCTGGTAGAGCCGGGTGCGTTCATCCAGCCCCACCAGCACCGAAACCTCTCCCCGATGAACCTCAGCCGCCGTATAGGGCACGTACACCAAAACCGTGGGATGGGCCAGAGTCGTCAGCACGGGGTTCTCCACGGGCACCAGGGCCACCATCGGCTCCGGTCTGAGGCAGGTGCCGCCGCTGAGGGAGCCGCCGGAGCGGGTGCGGTTGGGCGGGGGCGTGGCGGGGGGCGGCGGCAGGGTAACCGGCGTGCGGGTGCGGTTGGGGGGCGGGGTGGCAGGAGCCGAACTCTGGCGGAGCAGGGATGCGGGCAGCGGGGCTGGGATAGCCGGTGGGATGGCCGGGATGAGGGCGATCGCCACCCCCAACGCCACCCCCAACGCCACCCCACCCAAACAACGCTGACCTGCGGAAATACAAACCATCATGCTTGCCTCTTCTAGCATTACGCTTTCCTGTTAGGACATTCAAGAGGTGTGGAACCCCCGCGTCGTGGGGGTTCCACACTCAAACCTTAGCCCGTAGGGCTACACGTTGAACGGTTGAATGCTTTAATTCCCTGACGCCCACCAGCAAACCACTCGTCAGCCAGAGGGCCAGAACCGACGGCACCAGGGGCAGCCATCCTCCCTGAAGCAGCGCCACCCAGCACAGGTAGTACAGGGCCAGGGTCGCCCCTCCCTGGGCCGCCAGCCAAACCCAGCGCCGCCGCAGGCGGGGTAACCCGGCCCCCACCGCTGCCCAGACCAGAATCCACAGGGCGTCGCCCCACTGCACCCCGCCCTTTTGGGGCAGCGTCCAGATCAGGGGCCGGTCGTCCAGGACAGCACTCAAAATCTGGCTGACCATGTGGGCATGGATCCAGACCCCCGGCATTTCCCCATAGGGCGTTACCAGGCTATCCCTGGCGATGGGCGCGGTCGTGCCAATGAGCACCACCTGATCCTGTACGGCGGCGGCGGTGATCTGCCCGGATAGCACCTGATCCAGGGTGACGCGCTGACCGGGGGGAGCCGTGCGGTAGTTGATCAAAATCTGGTTGCTCAGGCCGTTCAGGTTTTGATAGCCGCCAAACCGCCGGGGGAGGGCGGGCAGCGCCACGGTGCCCAACTGCCAGTGGCCCTGTTCGTTGACCTGGAGGGGCTGGACGCCGTCCATTGCCAGAAAGCGAAAGGCCAGCTGCAGACCGAGGCTGTAGGGCGTGGCGCAATGGGAGGGGACGGGGGCCAGGGTGGGGTCATAGGACAAAAGCTGGCGGCGCACCACATCACCGATGGGGCTGGCCTGCTGCGGATGCACCAGATCCGTGCGGGCGGAGTCTGCGGGGCGGGGCTGGCCATCCAGCAGCAGATCGCTAAAGCCAACCTGCTGCACGGCCTGCTCCGGCGAGAATTCAGGCGGTGGGCCATAGGTGCGATCGCCCGCCCCAAAGCCGCAGACGATCACCAGATGGGGATGCTGCTGAAACTGTGCCAGCAGCCGCTCCCGCCCCATACCCCGCGCCTGGGCCCGGTGTAAATCCACCCCAATCACCCGGGGTTGGAGAGCCTGAAGTGTTTCCAGCAGGGTGGCCAGGGTGTCGTCGCTGAGGGGATAGCCGTAGCGATCGCTGTCTGCCTGGGTCACTTCCACCACGAGAAGGCGCGGGTCTGCCGTCTCCGCAGGGCGCGATCGCATCAGATGGTCGTAGGCTCGGAGTTCCCAGGGTTGCAGGAAGCCCAGGAGCCGCAGGCCCATTAGTGCTCCGGCGATCAGAAGAGGGGTGAGGGGGGGGAGGAGAGAGGGGGTGGATGGGTGGTGGGTGGATGGGGTAGGGGGTGGGGCGGGTGGGGT
>JAYKGU010000145.1:0-39706 GCA_035285585.1 Synechococcales cyanobacterium | reverse complement strand
GCCTGGGGAGATGAGCCCCTCTGCTGCCAGTTGGTAACGACGAACAGTAAGGGTTGTCCGAGAACTAGGAATCTGGAACCGTGAGGTCTGGAGAATCCCCTCGCTTCAGCGCGGGGAGTATGTCAATGTCCTGCTTTGGCTTCGCGAGAGACCATCTCCCGTGAGAAGTGAATGCTTCCCAGGGCCGCCGAGGAACCGTCCTCCAGAACGACATCCAGCTCCAAACGGGTTTCATGGGGCAAGTCCAGTACATTGACAGGAACGACAAAGCCGCTGGTGGCCGCTTGGGGGATGGCTGGAAAGACTCGCGCTACGTCAGGCCGGGGATGGTTTACCGGCATGGTTTGGATTACCTGGTTGCCGTGGAAAATCCGTAGGGTCTCAGCGGGCGATCGCCCCCCAATCACCCAGCCCTGAACGGTGAGCGTCCCCAGGGGCAGGCGTCCGGGCTGGGGAGTGTCGATGGAGAAGCCAGAGATCAGTTGGGCATCGGGGCTGTAGAGGGCTTTCTCCAGAACGTTGAGGGTCTGGCGCACCCGCAGGCTAAAGTCTTCGCGATCGCGGGTCAGGTTGGGGCTGTAGCACGGGTCATGGGCAATCACGTCGCCCCAGCGCTGCTTCAGCAGAGTGGCCTCTCTCTGGAAGCGCTTGACCTTTTCGGGGGTGTCTTCGTAGCCGCGACTTTTCGACTCATAGTGGTAGAGCTGGACGTGGGGCAAAACCACGTTGCGGTAGCCCTGCCGCCCCATCTTCAAACACAGATCCACATCATTGAAGGCCACCGCCAGGGTTTCATCAAAGCCTCCCACGGCTTCAAATACCTCCCGCCGACACATCAAACAGGCCCCAGTGGTAGCAGCATAGTTGCTGGTGGCAATTAAAGTAGCAAAGTAGCCCACGTCCGTGCGTCTGGCACCCTTGTGGCTATGGCCCGCAATGCCGCCAATGCCCACGATGACCCCCGCGTGTTGAATCGTGTCATCCTCATAGAACAGGGTTGCCCCCACTGCGCCAATGGAGGGGCGCTGGGCCTGTTCTACCATGCCCTCCAGCCAGTCGGGGGTAATGACCTCGGTGTCGTTGTTCAGGAACAGCAAATAGTCGCCCTGGGCCTGGGTGACGGCATAGTTATTGATGTGCGAGTAGTTGAACGGCACGTCATAGCGGCAATAGCGGAACCGCTCTGGCTCCTGGGTTTTCCAGTCTTGCAGAATGGCCAGGGTTTCGGGGTCGTCGCTGCCGTTGTCGAGCAGCACCACCTCAAAGTTGGCATAGGTGCTGCGCTCAAAGATGGATTTTAAGCAGGCATTGACCATTTGCCCCAGATTGCGGGTGGGGATGATGATGCTCACCTTGCCGGTGGCTTTTAGCTCGTAGCGAATGGTGTAGAAGCCGGGATACTGGGCATTCATGATCACCCGCCCCGGTTCCCCCCGGCGCTGGAGGGCATCGGTGAGGCTGCGCACGGCGGCCTCATAGGCGTAGGGCTTCACCTCGGCTCCGCCCGTCACGGAACCGGGATGAATCCGCCAGTGGTAGAGAATTTTGGGGATGTGGAAGATGCGATCGCTCTTCTCGGTAAAGCGCAGCACCAGGTCATAATCCTGGCTGCCCTCATAGCCCACCCGAAAGCCGCCAATCTCCAGCAGCAGTGAGCGGCGGTAGGTGCCCAGGTGGCAGGTGTACATGCGCGACAGAAAGTTATCCGGGCACCAGTCGGGCTTAAAGAAGGGGTCGGTGCGCTGATAGTCGGGGGTGAGCTTGTCTTCGTCGGAGTAGATCAGATCCGCCTCCGGGTGCTGCTGGAGCAGGTTTGCCACCTCATAGAGGGCGTAGGGGGAGAGGCAGTCGTCGTGGTCCAGCAGCGCCACAAAGTCCCCGGTGGCCAACTCCAGAGCCGAGTTGGAGCAGGCGGAGATGTGGCCGTTTTCGGTGCGGTAGGTGATTTTGATACGGCGATCGCCCGCTGCATATTCCTCCAAAATGGCCCGAACGTGGGGCTGGGGCGAGGCATCATCGGCAATACACAGCTCCCAGTGGGGATAAATCTGGGCCTGCACCGACTGGATGGCCTCCCGCAGCATGGCGGCGGGGGTGTTATAGACGGGCATGACAATGCTGATCAGGGGCGGGTCGGTGAACTGGGCGATCGCCGCCATCATCCGCACCACGTCCGCCGGGGTGGGTTCGTTTTCCTCGATCCACACCCGGTAAAACTCAGATGTCGCCTTAAACGACTGGGCCAGCAGCGGTTTAAGACGAGACTGCCGCTCCACCGTCTGGTCGAGCCAGTCCTGGATATCGGCGCGATCGGGGCGGAGTTGCCGCGCCGTTTGGTAGTAGACAATCGCTTCATCCAGCCGCCCCTGCTGGGAGAGGGTGTGGGCCAGCCCCAGGTATCCTTCTACGTTCTTCGGCTGGAGCTGGATCAGGCCGTGGTAGGGCGTTTCGCTGTCGGGCGATCGCGTAATGGCCTGCTGGTAGAGGGCGATCGCCGCCTGCTGATCGGCCTGGGCGCGGTATTGCAGGGCCTCCGCGAGCTTAGCCTGTCCCAGGGGCAGATCGGGCTGGAGGTCGAGGGCACGACGATAGGCGGCGATCGCCCCGTCCCAATCCTTCAGGTGAATAAGCGCTTCCCCCAAGTTGTAGTGGGACCAGGCAAAGGCGGGGTGGAGGGCAATGGCCTGTCGCAGGGCCACCGCCGCCTCGTCCCAGCGCTGCACCCGCAGCAGGGTATCCCCCAAATTGTGATGGGACCAGGAGAACTCCGGGCGGAGGGCAATGGCCTGCTGGTAGGCGGCGATCGCCTCGGGCCAGCGCTGCTGCTGATACCGGATTTCTCCTAACAAGTGGTGGGCACGGGCCGTCTGGGGCTGGAGGGCCACCACCCGCTCGTAGGCCGCCGCCGCTGCCGCCCAATCTTGCTGCTGCTGAAAAAGCTCCCCCAGCTTCTGGAAGGCATCGCTGAAGGTGGGGTTGAGCTGGGTGGCCCGCTGCAAACAGGCGATCGCCTCCGCCACCGACTCATCCTTGGCCCTGGCCAGCAGTTGCCCCAGCTCAAAGTAGGCTGTGGCATCGGCGGGGTGGTGGCTGACCGCCTCCCGGTAGCAGGCGATCGCTTCCGCCAGCCGCCCCTGCTGCACCAGCAGCTTGCCCAGATGATGGAAGGCCGCCAGCACCTGGGGATGGTGCTGGGTCACCAGGCGGTAGCAATCCACCGCCGCCTTGAGCTTGCGGGCGGTCACCAACTGCTGCCCCAGGTTGAGGGCCACCTCCGCCGACGCCCAGGCGGGGTCGAGCATCAGCGCCTCATACCAGGCATCGTTCGCCGCCTCAAGTTGCTGGGTCTGCTCCAGGGCGCGGGCCAGGTTGCGATAGGCTCCGGCAAATTTGGGGTCGAGGCGCAGGGCGGTCTGGTAGCAGGCGATCGCCCGCTGCCACTGCTGCTGCTGGGCATAGAGGCCACCCAGGTTGGCATACCCCTGGGGCACCTGGGGCTGGAGGGCCACAATTTTCTGGCAGCACTCCACCGCATCGGGCAGGCACTGCTGGGCGCGCAGGGCGGTAGCCAGCAGGCTGTAGGCCGTTACCATCTGGGGTTCAAGGAGCTGGATGGCGTCGTGTACCAGGGCGATCGCCGCTTCCCACTGCTGCCCGTCGGCATACTGGTTGGCCTGGGCGAGGGCGGCCTGCACCCGGTCGTCCTGAACGATTTCGGATGGCTCCGGTCGCACCTCTGCCGCACTGGGGGGCGGGGCCAGCAGCTTCTCAGCACTCAGATCCAAACCAAGCTGGTAGTGGGTGGCGGCTTCCTGCCACTGCTCCTGCTGCTTCAGGGCATTGGCCAGGTTAAAGTGGGCGGCGGCAAACCCATCGTCAAGCTGGAGCGCCCAGCGGTAGCAGGTAATCGCCTGGGCCGTCCGCCCCGCCCGCAGCAGGTCGTTGCCCAGGTTCAAGAGCTGGGCTGGAGTGGCCGTTGCTGGCTCCAGATTCAGGGCCTGATACCAGCACTCCGCCGCCACCTGGGTGCTGCCCAGCTTGCTCCAGATTTTGGCCAGGTTGCGGTAGGCCCCGGCAAAGTCGGGCTGGAGTTCAATCGCTTTTTGATAAGCGGCGATCGCCTTCTGCCACTGCTGCTGCTGGGCATAGAGGCTACCCAGGTTGGCGTGGACTTCCGCATAGTCGGGCTGGAGGGTGAGGGCCTGAGCGTAGTGGGTCATGGCCGCCGCCAGTTGACCGAGGGCCTGCCGCGCATTGCCCAACCGCTTGTGGGCCTTGGTCACCTGGGGGTTCAGTTGCAGCACCCGCCCACAGAGGTCAATCACCATCTCCCACTGCTGAGCCTCATAGCGCTCCTCAATGGCTTGCAGGAGCGACACCAGGGATGGCTCCAGGGAACCATTGGTCGGTGCAGGGGCGGGGGAGCTGGCGGTTGGATCGGGTTCCTGAACCGTCGGTAGTGTGGGTATGGGGTCGTCCACCCGCGCTTTTTCCGCACTGTCCTGAAGATCCTGTATGTCCTGTGTGTCTTGAAGATCTTCAAGGTTGGAGGGGCGATCGCCCGACTCGTCCTCAATAACCTGGGCGGTCAGGGAGAGTGGTGCGGCTATCTGGTGCATCCGGCGGCGGTGGGTGAAATGCTTGAATGGGTTTAACATGGCTCAGGGTCGTTTTTGGGCAATGATTTGATATCCGCGATGGCGGACATCGAGCTGGGCTTGGGCCTGACGCAGCACGGCATCGATACCGCGCTTGGGGTCTTGCCCCGGATAGGCGGGGTCAGTCCACCAGTAGTCGTCGAAAATCAGGAAACCGCCGGGCTTCAGCAGCGGCAGTGACAGCAGGCCATCTTTGCGAACGTGGTCAGCCAGATGACAGCCATCTATATAGATCAGGTCAAACGTCCCACGGGCGAGGGTGGGCAGAACGGCGTGGGAATGGCCGACCCGCTTGATCACCTTCGTAGCCCCAGCGGTTTTCGCCAGATTGCGGTCAAACTCGGGCTGGAAGTTGGGGTCGATGCACACCAGCCGCGCCGAGGGGTGGGTGAGCACCTGATCCAGCAGCCAGCAGGCGGACATGCCCTGGTAGCTGCCAATTTCCAGCACCCGGACGTGGGGCTGGTGGCAAAGGGGCTGGAGGTGCTGCTGCCAGATGGGGATGTTGTGGGTAAACCAGTCCTGGGAAAACTCGTAGTTGCGATCGCGACAGGCTTGCCAACCCCGCAGGGCACTGGCCGTCTGGTGGGCAGCGATCGCCCCTGCCCGATCTCCCAGGGCCATGCGGGCGCGACCCAGTTGGCTATAGGCCCAGGGATAGTCTGGATTTTGGGCGATCGCCTGCTGCACCACCTGAATGGCGGCCTGCCACTTCCCCTGCTCCAGCAGCACATTGGCCAGGTTGTGGTAGCTCCAGGGGTAGGTGGGGTCGAGCTGCATTGCCTGCCGAAATAGGGTGATCGCCTCCGCTGGGCGGCCCTGCTTTACCTTGACGCTGCCGATGGCATCGTAGGCCCAGCCCAGGGGCCTGTCGGGGCGCTTGAGCTGACGGATGGCCCGCCGATAGACGCCGATCGCCTGCTGCCAGTGGCCCTGCTGCTCCAGCGATCGCCCCAGACCCTGGTAGGCCAGCTCATCATTGGGATTGGTCTGGAGTGCCCGCTGGTAGCACAGGGTAGCTCGACCGGGCTTGTGATCCGCCAGCAGGGCATCCCCCAGCTTGCGGTGTCCGGCGGCAGTCGCTTTGTGGGGTTCCAGGGAGAGGGCCTTAAACCAGTAGAGCAGGGCTTCCTGCCGTTGGTTCATTTGATTTGCCAGGGCCGCCAGTTTCCAGTACGCCTCGGTGTAGGTGGCATCGTGCTGTACGGTCTGCTGGAAGGCGCGGCAGGCTTCCTGCCACTGCTCCTGCAAAATGTAGAGCCGCCCAAAGCTGGCGTAGACAGCCGCCGCCGAGGGGGACGGTTCCACCGCCCGCGAGTGCCAGTTGAGGGCTTCCTCAAAGCGCCCAATGCCCTGGAGCAGATTGCCGAGGGTGCGACAGGCGATCGCAAATTCCGTTTGGGGAGCCGTACCGCTGGGCTGCTGAAGCCGCTGCTGGAGGGCAGCTTCACAAGCTTGAATGGCCTGGTTGAGGGTGGCGTTGATCATAGGCGGAGCAAACTTAAGAATTTGATGTGGGAGGTGCCCGTCCAGAGCGTCAGTGCCAAAGGGAGCGGGAACATTGCGGAGAGCGGCGGAAAAATCAGGGGAAAAATCAGGGGCCTAAGTCCATCTGCACGAGGGCGGCCCGCAGATCCTCCGGGTTGACCCAGATGTCCTCCGTGAGGGGCGTTTGATACATCAGTTGGCGAATCGGGGCGCAGTCAAACATCTCCCCCACCAGGCAAGCATGGCGCAGCCCCAGGTGGTGACTCACAATCCAATAATCGGTGCGCATGTAGGTGGGGGCGGTCAGCTCCAGCACCTGGGTACCGGGTTGGCAAAAGGCCAGATTGGTTAACCCAGCCCCGTGGGGGGCGACGATGGCCTGGGCCTGGGCAAAGAGGGCCACCTGTTCTGGCAGCGACAGGGATTCGAGCACCACGGGGACAAACCCCAGGGGCTGTAGCACCGCCAGCACGTCGGCCTCATTTAAGATGCGCCGATAGCTGGCCTGCTGGCGGCTGATATACAGCCGTTGAGGACGGCAAGGAGCAGCCGCACTGCCGCAACCGGGCAAAAACACCTGGCGGAGGTAGGTGAGGGTGGCGGCGGGCACCCAGTCAAAATGTCCTGGAAACGACGGCACCACGAGGCGATCGGCCTGGAGGTGGGGGTGGCGATCGCTCTCAATAATCTTCTGGGCCGGAATGCCTAACCGCCGCAGCGAATCGGCCTGAAAAGCCCGCTGCTGGCTGTTCACCACCACATAGTCAATATCGTCCAGGCTCAAACCGCTGCGCTGCACCAGCCCCCAGCGGGGCAGCACATCCATCATCCAGTGATAATACACGTGCCCCGACAGGGCCGATAGCAGCACAATCGTCCCCTTAATGGTTTCCACCGGGGGCAACTGCGGTAGCTGCAGCAGCCGATGGCGCAGCAGGGGATTTTGGGGACAACCGGGTAAGTTCCAGGGATAGCTGCGGGACAGATCCCCCAGGACATCGCCCTCAGCGGTGAAAACGGCGATCGCGTCACATACCCGCCAGCTGTTGACCTGAGGCGCTACCCAGGCCCGCCCATTGGTCAGGGTAGCTACAAAGGTGGGGGCCGGATGGGGCCAATCGGCCCGGTGTCCCTGCCACTGAAACAGCCCCCGCGTCTCTTGTACGGGCTGGAATTGCTGGCGTAAATTTTCCATACAGCGGACACAGGTGACCCCGCCGCACTCGCTGGCGGGATCTGGGGCGATCGCCTGGAAATGAGTTCGTGCGGCGTACTGCCAGTCGGCAGCGGATTGCCACGGGGGCAGCGCGGTGGAAGCAGGCTGCCCTGCGTCATTCTGCACAGACCGCTCCCAGGGAACTTGCTGATAGTGTTCAGGGGAAGCGCCTGTGGCGATCGCCCAATCGTAAGTCGTGGCATAGAGGCCGCGCAGACCGGCGATCGCTGACCGGCCCATTTCTTTTAGTGAAGTTGGATTTGATGAAGTTGGAGAAGATGCGCCAGCCCCCGTTGGCGCACAGGGGCGATCGCCTGTGGCCCCATCCCGAGCTGCCAGAACTTGCGCGTACTGCTGCTGCACCGTGGGACAGTCGGGCTGGAGGGACAGGGCCAGCCGACAGGCCGTTAGCGCCGCATCCCAGCGATGCTGCCGGTGCAGGCAGTCAATGAGCTGATGGTGCCAGTCCAGCCGCTGGGGCTGGATGTGAAGCGCCCGGTACAAATACGCTTCGGCCTGCCGCAACCCGCCTGATTCCATCAGCAGATAGCCCAATTGGGCACAGGTTTGGGCCAGGGCTTGCGCTGCTTCATGTCCATTGCCTCCCTGCCGCAGGAGAGTCAGGAAGCGAGCACAGGTGGCACGGGTGGTATCGAGTTCATCCTGCCCTGGGGATGCCTGAAACCGCTGACAGTAGGCATCTACCCAGGCAGGCTGCTGGGCGATCGCCCGCCGAAAATATTCCAGGGCCTCCTGGATGCGCCCCTGCCGCCAGTACACCTGACCACACTGGCGATGGGCAGGCAGGTATTCGGGATTGAGCTGCAAAACGGTTTGAAAGCAGGCCACCGCTTCCCCCTCAGCCCCCCGCTGTCGCAGCAGCAGCCCCAGGTGGTAATGGGCCAACCAAAAATCGGGCTGGTGAGCAATGGCTTGACGATAGGCGGCGATCGCCTCCCCCACCTGCCCCTGCCCCTGAAATACCCGTGCCAAGCTGTGGTGCAGAGGTGCCCAGTCTCTCCAGAGCGCCAGGGCACGGGTCGTCACCTGCATCGCCTCTGCGAACTGCCGCTGCTGAATCAGGGCTAGGCTCAAACTGTAATAGGCGTCTCGGTGATCGGGCTGCTGGGCAATTACCCGCCGATAACAGGCGATCGCCAGCGGTAATCGGCCCTGCTGATCGTAGGCCACCCCCAAGTTAAACAGCGCCTGGGAATGATCGGATTTTTGGGCGATCACCCGGCGATAGCAGGCGATCGCCCGCTGCCATTGCCCCTGCTGGTGGTAGGCCAGTCCGGCGTTGTAGTGCAGATCGGTCCAGCGAGGATAGGCGGCACAGGCCCGCTGATAGTGATGGATGGCCTGGTTCCAGTTGTGCTGGCGGCTGTACCCATCCCCCAGGTAAGCATGCAGCCGCAGCTCCTCTGGCTGGAGTTCCAGGGCCGCCGTGAAGGACGCGATCGCCCCTTCCAGATCACCCACATCTTCTTGAACTGTGCCCAACAGCTCATATAGCTTGCCGCGATCGCGCTTAGCCGTGGCCGGGATCTGGCGCAGGAGTTGCTGGCAGGTGGCGATCGCCCGCTGCGATTGTCCAATTAAGCGGTAGCCTTTGGCCACCTGGATAGATGCTTGAACGCCCATTGGTTTCCGTGCGCGTGGGGGATGCGGCGCATATTGAGCAAGGGGGGTAAAGGGGCGGGCATTTCCGCCCTTTTACCCGTCTATGGATTTAATCGAACGGACAGACGGCTTTAGAAAATCTCAAAGTCGATATCGTCCTGGTTCAATCCGGTCGGGAGCTGGGCTACGTCAATGCCATTGACCGAAAGCAGGCCCGTCTGAGGATCGTAGACCACATCCGGGTCATCGCCCGCTCCAACGATAGAAATCTGGTCATCAATGGGGTCAAAGTCCTGGAGTTCGTCAACGCCGCTCCGAGCCGGATCTGCCGAGAAGAACTCGATTTCAAAGGTATCGGCCCCTTTGCCGCCAATGAGGGTGTCGTTACCGGCACCACCGACCAAAACGTCATCGCCTGCACCGCCGCTGATGCGGTCATTGCCGACACCCCCTTCCAGCACGTCGTCGCCAGGGCCACCACTGATGCGGTCATTGCCCAGGTTACCAGCGATAACATCGTCACCCGCGCCGCCGCTAATCTGGTCGTCGCCTTCGCCGCCCCTGATTTCATCGTCACCGGCATTGCCACGCAGAGTGTCGTTACCGGCGTCGCCTTCAATGGTGTCAGCGCCCGCGTTGCCAGCCAGGTCATCGGCTCCCTCGCCACCAATCAGGACATCATCACCGGATTCGCCACGAATCCGGTCATTACCATCGTTGCCTTCAACAAAGTCATCGCCTGACCCTGCCTGAATGGCGTCATCGTCGGGGCCACCAAAGAGCAGGTCGTCACCGCCCAGGCCAAAAATAAAGTCGGCTCCTAAGCCGCCATCAACGCTGTCGCCTGCATTGCCGACGCGAATATTGTCTGGCCCTTCACTGCCGTTGAGGCGGTTGGGCTGGTCGAGAAAGCCCTGGATGTCCTGACCACCCTGGTCGTTGTCAACACTTTCAAGGGGTTCAGTAGTATTCAGAATGCTTGACATGAATCCTCCGGTGGATGCAACAGATTAAACAGAATAGATAGATACGAGTCGAAAGTTCGCCCTGATGCGATGACCCTGATTTCACAGAAAGTGGGGCACCGAGTTAGTAAAGCTCCTGATCCTAGCCAGTGATCAAACCCAGATAGATACACCTACAGAGGTATGTTTGTCGAACTAACCAGTGCGACCCTGTCGAATGCGCGTCCTTCCAAAGGCAAGTCTTTAAAACTGCTTAACACAATAAATTGGCAGGGGCGTCTTTTCAAACTCTTCATCAAATCTTTATCTTTTCTTTCTGGGCATTGCCAAAATTGTGCGATCCGTAACTATTCTGGTTGGGTGACGAGCCATCTGTTGGGAGTGTTCCGCTTGGGGATCGGTTCCTACTGATCGTGGAGCCGTCGCCATAGCTCCAGTGCTTCCTCGCGCGATCGCCCCACCCGTTCTTCATAGCGCCGCCAAAACTCATCCCACCAGCCTTCTGGCTCCTCGTGGGGGCCTTCATATTCCGTGGGCCGCCCGGTAATCCCATCCACTACCAGACTGCCGACATAGTCCGCCTCGGCGTAAACACGGGCAATTTGTTGACGAATTTCCTGCACATCGGCTTCGGAGATCACGCCGTTGCTGGTGGCCTTGTAGAACTGCACCGTAACGCGAATGGGGAAGTCGGGGTCGCGCTCAATCGGCAGGCCAGCAATTTCGGTAAACGGCCCTTCCACGGCTCCGTGGCCAATCACCGCCGCCTCTACGTCACTGGGTGCTCTGGCAGATTCGGCAGCCGGAGCCATCAGCATCATGTCCTGGGCAATGCCGCCACCAAACCGCATCGGCTCCCGCTGTTTGAGGGGCACTTGAATGAGCATCACCAGGTTCAGCCCCGTGTCGCCAGCGGCATCGGGCTGGGCATCGGGGGTCTCAGGGGTCTCAGGGGTGGAAGGGCGATCGCCCCCGGCATTAAAGTCACTCAACCGCTGCCCCGTCAGGCTGGCCCGTTCCCCATTTTTGTTGAAGAACAGCCGCTGGCCCCAGGTGGCCCCAGCTGCAAAAGCATCCCGCTCGTTGTCGATGATGGTGACGCTGCTGCCCTCGCGAGTTACCAGAATCGTGAGCACCGCCGGATCGCCGGGGTAAGACTGGTAGTTAAACAGCACGGGGTTAAATTCCGCGATACCACCCTGGGGCACCGGCAGAAAACAGGCCTGGGCGCTCACCAATACGTGGGTATCGCGGTCGGCCAGCAGGGAATTGTCGCGTCCCGTCCAGGAGTCTGGCTCTGTGAGGTAGCGGCGCAGGTTACCCAAAAACTCCCGCAGCGACACCGACTCCAGATCTTCGCCCCGCTCGTTGCCCACGGGAATGAAGAAATCATCCAGGGGAATATCCGCCGTCTGGTCGGTAAAGTTGGGATAGCGAATCACAGGCATGAGGTGGAGCCGGTAGTCGCCCGTGGTGGGGTGCCGCTGCTGCACCTGAATGGTCATGTCGCTGATGTTGGGGCCAACCGCCGAATTGTGGTAGCGTCCGGTATCTTCCCAGGTGACGTTGAGGATATTGAGGCCGTACCGATCCACCAGGGCCTGGGCCTCAGCGTCGTAGACCATGCCCACCGTTTGCTCAATGACCTGGCCATACTCGCCATAGGGCCGTAGATCTGGATCCAAAGGTGGGGAACCGGGTGAAGACGGATTCGTGGAGGCAAGGGCGATCGCCCCTCCTATTCCGGATACAACAACCGCTACCACCGTCGCTGACCACAGGGCAAAAGCTCTGACCATCTTGTTTCCCTCCAGAAATTTGTGCAGCGGCGGCATCCCAAACGGCTTCACCAGCGATCGCCAGCAGGGTTGCCGACCGTTGACTCTACGATATTCTGGGGCGAGAGGATTGTCGGTCGAGTTTCAGTTTTTGATACGTAGGGTTGCGCCCCATTAGCAGGCCAGTCGCTTCCAGAGGCGATCGCCCATCCAGTGCAGCAAGCGATCGCCCGCTATCTGCACCGACCGGCGGGGGGAGTGGGTGCCCCCCTCGATAATTTGCGCGTCGGATTGTCGAAAAGACTGTGGCTGACGGACCTGCAGGTCGCAGGCTTTAAGGTTGACCAGCAGGTGCCGGATCTGGGGATCTTGCCGAGATAGCTGGGAGGGCAGGCAACTCGTTTGTTTTTGGCAGGCGTCGCAAAGCATGGTTGATCGATTCAGGAGTGTAGCGGTAGATAATCGTGGGGTTGAAACCAAACCGGAGGGCATGAAAATACGGAGCGGTAGCCCTCACCGCCGTGATGGTAGCGCAGGATATTTGGGTTCCGCCAGTCATTTCCCTGAATCCAACGGGGATCACGATCATTTCATTGGTCGCAGCGCTAACCATTGAAAATTCTCAATGGTTCCCCTTCTCCCCAGCGGATTATTTGCTTTGATCCCTGCCCTTTTGCCCTCATCCCCCAACCCCTTCTCCCGCTCTGGGAGAAGGGGGGCCGGAAAGCCTTGTCTTACCTCCCCCTCGCCCATTTTTGGGAGAGGGGGATTGAGGGGGTGAGGGCCAAGATGTGTGTACGTAGTAGCCCAGGGCGGGAGAAGGGGAGCCGGAAAGCCTTGTCTTACCTCCCCCTCGCCCATTTTTGGGAGAGGGGGATTGAGGGGGTGAGGGCCAAGATGTGCGTACGTAGTAGCCCAGCGTGGGAGAGGGGCTTTGACGCCAGCGATTGTGCCGCACGGATCAGCCCGTATTCCGCATCCCCGCAGCAATGCCGTTGATCGTCAGCAGTGCGCCCCGCAGCAGTTCACCCCGGCTATAGCGGGAGCGAATGATCGCAGAGGCGGGATTTTGCTTGTGCTGGCGCAGCCGCTTGATCAGCGACACCTGCAAAAAGCCCAGGGGAATAATGGTGCCGTTACGGAGCTGCACCGAGCGCTGCAGGTCGGGGTCGCCATCCAGCAGGCGCTCATGGCCAGTAATCTTCAGCACCAGGTCGCGGGTGAGCCGATATTCTTCGGCAATCTGCTGATACAGTCGCTCGAAGCGATCGCGATCCTCCGGGTTACTAAGCTCCCGCAGATAGTGGTGAGCAATTTGCAGGTCGGCCTTCGAGAGGGTCATCTCCACTTTAGAAATCACCATGCGGAAGAAGGGCCACTTGTAGTAAAAGTAGCGGAGCAGCTTCAGGTTTTCCTGGGGTTCTTCCTGCCAAAACTCTTGCAGGGCGGTGCCCACGCCGTACCAGGAGGGCAGCAAAAAGCGGGTTTGCGTCCAGCTAAACACCCAGGGGATCGCCCGCAAACCCGACAGATCCTTCTTCTTGCCGCCACCCCGACGAGCCGGACGGGAGCTGATCTGGAGCTGGCTGATCTCCTCAATCGGGGTGACCTGGAGGAAAAAGTCAATGAAGTCGGGCTGCTCGTAAATGAGGGCACGGTAATGGGCGCGCGATCGCATCGCCAGCTCTTCCATAATCCGGTTCCAGGAGTCGATCTGGTCGAACCCGGTACTGAGCAGACTGGCCTGCATAACGGCGGTGGTCACCGTCTCCAGGTTATAGAGCGCCAGTTCTGGCAGGTTGTACTTTGAGGCCAGCACCTCCCCCTGCTCGGTAATTTTGATGCGCCCATCGATGCTGCGTCCGGGCTGGGCCAGAATGGCGTCATAGGCAGGGCCGCCACCCCGGCCTACAGAACCGCCCCGACCGTGGAAAATCCGCAGGGACAGCCCGTAAGGCTCCGCCGTTTGCTGGAGGGCTTGCTGGGCTTTGTGAATTTCCCAGTTGCTGCTCAAAAAGCCCGAATCTTTGTTGCTGTCGGAGTAGCCCAGCATCACCTCCTGCAGATTGGGCATTAGGGGCGACTTAACCGTGTCGCTGTGGCCGCCCGCCAGGAACGTGCGGTAGAGGGGCAGCTCAAACAGCGCCTTCATCACGTCGGGGGCATTGCGTAGATCTTCCACCGTTTCAAACAGGGGCACCACGTGCAGGCTGCCTACCCCCGTGGCTGGATCGTAAAGTCCGGCCTCCTTCGCCAGCAGCAACACTTCCAGCAGGTCGCTGACATGGTTGCACATGCTGATGATGTAGGTCTGGCAGATGTCTGGCCCAAATTCCTGGTGGAGTTTGCGCACCACGCGGAAGGTCATCACCACGTCGCGGGTCGTATCGGAGAAGGGCAGTTCCGTGGGGATCAGGGGGCGGCGAGTCTGTAGTTCGGAAACCAGCCACTCTACCCGCTCCGCTTCCGACAGCTCGTTATAGGGGCGGGGCAGGAGCTGCAGATAGGCGGCAATTTCGTTAATGACATCCGAGTGTCGAGAGCTTTCCTGGCGAATATCCAGTTGGGACAGGTTGAAACCGTAGATCTCTGCCTGGCAGATCAGACTGTCAAGGGCAGCACAGTTGAGGCCCGTTTCTTCCAGGTTGCGCTGAATCAGGCGCAGTTCGCTCAAGAAATCTGCCCCAGAGCGATAGAAGAGGGTGGGGTTGGCGTCGGGGGCCTGATCCTGGAAGCAGTCGCGGCTGTAAATCTGCTGGTTGCGATCGCGCGTATTCTCCAGCCGCTGCTTAATGTAGGACAGCTTCAGGCGGTAAGGCTCCTGACGAAAGCGAATGGCCAGCTTTTCGTAAATCTCCGGCATGTGGACCTGGTCTTGCTCCAGGGACTCTAGCAAATCGGGCAGCACATCGCTCCAGTGGAGGGAGAGGCTGAGCAGCTCAATCAGGTTGTCCACCGACTGAATATACTTGCCCAGCACCAGATTGCGCTGATAGCAGGCCGTTTGCCAGGTAATTTGGGGCGTCACCGACGGGTTACCATCCCGATCAGACCCCACCCAGGAACCAAAGCGGCAAAAGCTGTGGCGGGGCGGACGCAGCGACGGGAAGGTGGCTTTGAGCGCCGACTGGAAGCGCTGATAAAGCTCAGGAATGGCGCTGAACAGCACTTCCTCAAAATAGTGGAGCGTGAAATCCACCTCATCCATGACGCTGGGCTTAAACTGGTGCAGCTCATCGGTGCGCCACCACAGACGGATTTCTTCGGTTAGCTGTCGCCGCAGCGATTCCACTTCCCAGGAAGGGGCGTGCTCCAGGGATTGGGCACCGTCTTCTACCCGGTCTAGCTCACGGAGGACTTTTGCAATGCGGCGCTGTTTGCCGCGGATGGTGTGGCGCACGATTTCCGTGGGGTGGGCCGTAAACACCAGCCGGATGTCCAGCTTGTCAATCAACTCCTGGATGTGCTGGGGCGGTACGTTGAGCCGCCGGAGTTTGGGAAATACCCCCTGAAAGGTGCGGGCTTCGCGGCGGCGGGCTTCGCTCTCCCGCCAGCTCCGCTCGAGCATGTCTGCCTGGAGGCCCTGCCCCTGGGATTCGCTATCCAGGTAGGGGGGCAAAGCGTCAGCAAAAAAGGAGCGAAACTCGCGATCGCCCCCATCTGCTAAACTTTCGTAGGCGGCTCGATATTGCTGCTGCTGCCCCCGCTGCTCGTAGTGCTGCTCGACGATGTTAATGAGCTGAAAGTAGAGAGCAAAGGCACGGGTGGCGCGAATGGCCTCATTCAGGTCAAGACTTTCAACCACCTCAACGGCTTTGTTGCTTTCACTCTTCGAGGCTTGCCCTTCCGGCAGGCAGATGGCAAGGAGCTGCTTCAATAGGTCGATAAACTCCTGGCCGCATTCCTGCACCAGCACCGACTCCCACAAATCCTCCACGATTTTGAGGCGATGTCTCAAGAACAGGTCAGAAGTGGAGGTGGTAGGAATTCCTTTGGGTAAAGCTGGCTCTGGCGACGCCGTTTCTGTTGACGCCATGGTTGTACTTGATCGAGACGCATCATCCGAAGAGTGGAGGGTTGAGCTCATGGTCTATCCTACGAAATACGTGATAATTCTAGGAGGTTTTACGGGAGAATCTCTAGCGCTCTAGACGGCTTACATTTACTTAGTGCCTGTTCGAAAACTCGCTGGAGTTTTTGAAATTCAAAACCCCTCATGGGATTTTCAAATAGGCTCTTAGACGACTTATTCATAGACTCGAACCGAAGCAACGGATTCGTTTGTAATCTGTGCTACCGTTGAAAGCATTGATAATCAGAGAGTCGGCGATCGCCCAGCGTCTAACCGACCTATTCCCGCAGTCATTCTGAGCTGGATTCGGTGCAGGTAAAGGGTTTGCACTGGAAGCACTGAGGCCAGAAGAATGGGCACAAAAAAAATTTGGCATAGGCGAAAAGATAGCAAAGCTGGCTCGGCTCGCTGTAGGGCAGAACTTGAGCCATGCCCATGGGCTATCGGTTGATCGAGGGAATCAAACCGCATAAGTAGGTCAGCACAATTAAATTCATGTTAGAGAACCGGAGGAGCGCCCCACCGGAGAGCGCCCCCGGTTCTCTAACCTTCGTTTTGCAATGCAGTTCTACTTAGAGATGCAGCAAAGGCATCCTGACTGGGTCGGACGGGCAGCTAGGGCGACTCGCCCTCGTCGGTAGCGTCAGGGGAAGTGGTCAGGTTGAGCACCGGCAGGCGATCGCCCCGAAACACCTCTTCGCTAAACTGCCCAACGCTTTGCACCATCTCCGATAGGGCTTTGGCACCAATCAGCCCCGCCAAAAGTGGAACCGTGGCCAGCCCAACCATTAGATCAATAGAATTTTTTTGATTCATCTCATCTGCTCGAACGTTACTGCAATGGAGGGTGATTCGCAATAGGGTTACACCAATCTCATGCCCTGAATAAACCAGGCCACATCCTAGCTCCAACCAACCCGAGGGCCTGTTTTTCTTCAAGGAAAAGATAACCTGCCAATCTCCCAACTCCGCCCTGGTCAGTGATTAACATCCTGACGCCAGAGCATAATGCTATGGATTAATTGATCGGCCCTGTGAATACCGTCATTGTACTTCACCGCTTCCGATCCCTTGGCACCTGTCTAAAACCCTACGGGCTAAGGTTTGAGTGTGGAACCCCCGCGACGCGGGGGTTCCACACTTCTTAAGTGTCCTAACGCGAAAGCGTAACGCTATAAAACCCTAACCGGGCTTCTGGCTTTCAAAAACTCAAACGGCAGCGCTGCCGTAAAACGGTGAGCAAGGTTTGAAACTCGGGGGGTAGGGGGGCGATCGCCTCA
Organism: Synechococcales cyanobacterium; assembly: GCA_035285585.1. Taxonomy (GTDB): domain Bacteria; phylum Cyanobacteriota; class Cyanobacteriia; order CAKZMO01; family CAKZMO01; genus JAYKGU01. The sequence continues at coordinate 22,626 of JAYKGU010000145.1, read as the reverse complement.
AGCCGATCGCCACTCACCGGATGCTGGAGGATGAGCTTCCAGGCATGGAGGGCCTGCCCCGTCAGCTTCACCCCCACCGAACGGCCCGCTCCATAGGTCGTATCCCCCACAATGGGGTGGCCCATGTCGCTACTGTGGACCCGAATCTGGTGGGTGCGCCCCGTCTCTAGCTGAAAGTGCATCAGCGTGTAGTTGCCCAGGCGCTCTTTAACCGTCCAGTAGGTCACGGCCTGCCGCCCGCCCCGTTCGGGCGAGACAATTCCCATCTTTTGCCGATCCACCGGATGCCGCCCGATGGGCTGGTCGATCGTTCCCTGGGATGTCTGGGGCGCACCATAGACCACGGCCAGGTATTCTCGTCGGGCAGTTTTCGCCCGAATTTGCGCCTGCAGGTGCTGGAGGGCCTGGTCGGTCTTGGCCACCACGATCGCCCCGGTCGTATCTTTGTCCAGACGATGCACAATGCCGGGGCGCTCCACGCCGCCGATGCCGGGCAGGGAACCGCAGTGGGCCAGCAGCGCATTCACCAGCGTGCCCTCAGCATGGCCCGCAGAGGGATGCACCACCATGCCAGCGGGCTTGTTGAGGATGATCAGGGAGGCATCTTCGTAAAGAATGTCGAGGGGGATCGCCTGGGGCTTGAGCGTCGCTGGCGTGACATCGGGGATGGTCAGGGTGATGCGATCGCCCACGGCTACGGTCTGCTTCTTGCGGGTACACACCTGGCCATTGACACAGACCTGGGCGTCTTCAATTAGTTGCTGGATGCGCGATCGCGACAGGTCAGGAAGCTGATCGGCCAGCCAGCGATCCAGCCGGGGTGGGGCGGCGGGATCGGCCAGCGCCTCGCCTGCGACCCACAGCTCAATTGGGGAGGATGATGGAATCATGGTTCTAATGTACCACTTCTGGGCGGGTAGGAGTAGTCCCGGTGATTGCGGCACCTCCCCAGTCCTGCCAGGGACGGTCAGGGGCGATCGCCCACCCCGGTATACTAAAGAAAGTTAAGGACTGGATCGAAAATTTAAGCGAAATCTCAAGCTTATGACATTCACCGCCCCCTCCATTGAGTTTTTTGAAGGCATCCCCGAAGAACTAGACGGGGTCAGCCTGCGGCGCGATCGCGACAGCGGCACCCGCATCGTTTTAATGAGCTTCAAATCCCTCAAATCCATCGAGCGCTTCCAGAGCTACACCAAGCGCTTTGCCAATGCCCTGCGCCTCACAGATGAAGAGGGTGTGATCAACGTCCAGCCCGACTCAGTGCAGTTTGTATTTGGCGGCCCAGAGGGAGACGATCTGGAACGGGTGGAGTGCAAGTTTGCGGTGGAGCAGGAAGATCACTGGGAGCGGTTCATGCGCTTCATGCATCGCTATGCTGAGTCGAATGGGATGGAGTACGGAGAGCGATGAAGATTGCCATTACTGGAGCAACCGGATTTGTCGGCAGCCGCCTGGTGGAGCGTCTACAGGGCGACGGGCATTCGGTGCTGGTGCTGACCCGCAACGTCGAGCGGGCGCGCCGCATCTTTCCCGAACGGGCCTTTCCCCAGGTGCAAATCGTCGAATACAACCCCACCCAGTCTGGCCCCTGGCAACAGTCCCTCTCTGGCTGTAGCGGCGTCGTCAACCTGGCGGGAGAACCCATCGCCGAAGGCCGGTGGACGGTGGAGCGGAAGCGGGCCATTTTGGAGAGCCGCCAGACCGGCACCCAAAAAATTGTGGAGGCGATCGCCATGGCCGCCGAAAAACCCTCGGTGCTGGTCAATGCTTCCGCCGTGGGCTATTACGGCACCAGCGAAACCGCCACGTTTGAAGAAACCAGCCCGCCCGGAAACGATTTTTTGGCCCAGGTTTGCCAGCGGTGGGAAGAGGCCGCCCAGGCGGTACGCGAAACCGGTACGCGGCTGGTGATTTTACGCACCGGAATTGTTTTAGGACAGGGAGGGGCGATCGCCCGCATGCTCACTCCGTTTCAACTGTTTGCCGGTGGCCCCATCGGCAGCGGACGGCAGTGGTTCTCCTGGATTCACCGGGAGGACATGGTCAGTCTGATTCTTAAGGCGCTGAACGACCCGCAGATGGACGGGGTTTACAATGCCACAGCACCCAACCCGGTGCGTATGGCCGAGCTGTGCAACGCCCTGGGCAAAGCCATGCACCGCCCCTCCTGGCTGCCGGTGCCGGATTTTGCCCTGGAACTGCTGATGGGAGACGCCGCCAAGGTCGTGCTGGAGGGTCAGCGGGTGCTGCCCAAACGCACCCAGGAAGAAGCCGGGTTTGACTACCAGTACAAAACGGTGGAACCCGCCCTGGATGCGGTGGTTCATGCTTCATGAACTCAGGCGGCGGTTGACCCAGCTAATCACACCGCTGAGAATCGCTCCCGCCATCAAAATGCCAATGGCGGGGGTGAAAACCGGCTCCCAAAGCCGATACCAAAGATCCAGCCCCAGGGGCAGATTGACGGCTCGCCCGCCCACGGCCAGCACGAGCCACACAAAGCTTAATAAAACCAAGAACAAATTAGCGGTTAAGGCCAGGTTTAGCCACTCCAATAGCTTGTCTTTCATGGCGATCGCTTCTAGATTCTTAACGCTACAACTTAGAAATAGCCTGAATGATCTTACCAGCGATTTTGCAAGGGGAAGGGGCGATCGCCCCGCCAGAGTTGTCCCCGTTAGGAACTGCAAAAAGCTGTAAAAAAGCTGCACCCTGACGAGTGCAGCCCTTTACTTTGGTCATAGAGATTGGTGTTTACAGAAATTGGTGTAAGGCTCTTGTTAAGTATCCTTAACAGATTTCAGTGGCTAATCCCTACTGCTCATTCGATAGATCCAAATCCAGGTTGTCTGGGTCTACGTAGTGGCACGTCGCATCGTCAATGCAAATCAATGCCCAGCCAGATTGATCGATGCCCATGAATTTGTATGAAGCATCTTGAACGAAAAAACCCTTGTGATTACGAGTTTCGGGCTTAACCCCAACATTAGTAGCCTTCATCATTACCAGTCTCCTTAAATATCTTGAAAAGCCTGAGGGTGGATACGACCAGCAGCGATATAAGAGCCGCTAATCTCCTTGTTGATGAAAGCTTATCATTAGAATCATGTTTTTTTTATTAAATTATCTTGAGCAACCATTGCGTGATTTCAACCTTTGAAGATAGTTTTTTAAGACTTGTGAATGTTGAGCTGAGTCACAACATTCAGCCCAGCGATTACCCTTCAAAAATCCAGGTCTGAACCCGCTTCAGGCTTTTCCAGTCTGGGTTTCGCGTTAAGCCATCCTCAAAATTTTTCTGCAATTCGTCCCGCAATTCGGGAATGGCCATGGCAATTTGTTGCGCAATTTCGATATGCTCACGGACTCCCTTTTTTGAGGTTTCTAACATGGCGATCGCCAAATTCACTCGCGCCTGGGGGTCTTCTGCATTGAGCTTGACGGCCTTTTGCGCCGCTTTGAGGGCAGAACTAGGCTTGCCGTCCAGCAGATAAAGCCAGGAGAGGCAGGTCCAGGCGGGACTGCTCTTGGGGGCGCGATCGCAAACTTCCTTAAAAGTAGGAATGAGTGAAGCGACCTCCTCTCCTGACTGGTAGCGCGATAGGCCTTCGTTAAACAAATCTTCAACGGTCTGAGTCATGGTTAATTAGCGTTACAAATCACACCGAAAAGCATTACAAAAATTCACAGCCACCCCCCATTGGGGAGGGGCGAAACATTCGACCAATCTCTCCTGAATCAGGTCAGAGATGTCAGCCTTATGTTCCGCCCCTATGAGGCGTTATCGCTCTACGAGCTTAGCTTGGCGGGCGAATCCTCCGCACCTGGCGAATTCACCCGCTCTAGTGCCCCAATGCCAAAGCGCAGGGCTAGGGCACAAACGGCACGTCACTGGTGATACAAATCTACGGGCGGGCCGCATAGGCCGGTTGCGCCCGCCTAGCTAAACGACTTGCCGCAGCCACAGGTTTGGTTGGCGTTGGGGTTGGTGAACTGGAAGCCACCCCCGATCATGGCGTCGCTGTAGTCAAGCATCAGCCCATAGAGGTAGAGCATGCTCTTGCGATCGCAAACAACCTTGAAGCCCTCATAGTCAAACACTTCGTCGTCATCACGAATGTTGCTAACGTCTTCAAAGTCCATGGTATAGGACATCCCCGAACAGCCCCCCTGGCGGACACCAACCCGCAGACAGAGATCTGACCCCTGCTTATCGCGGAGAGCGAGGACTTGCTTCAAAGCTGCATCAGACATGAGGATGCCACGTTGCTGAGACTGAGTTGCTTGTGTCATTGGGTCCTGGGACTCCTTATTATCTCGACTGAATTATCTCGACGGCTTGAATCGCCCACAGCGATTCCATCAGAACAATTACAAAATCTGCTTTCTATTATGACGGGTAAGTCAAATTCCAGGCTAGCAGGAATGGGGCGGGACATCCATTTGTGGATTGAGTTGTTTAAGATAATAAGAGCCTGATCGCTCCACCGCCCCGCCATTGAGGCCGCTGGATAGTTAAACCTCTAGTTTTTTTAGCTGCTGGATTGACGCGCATCGATACATCCAACCCCATGTTGCTTAGGGTTCAGGTTTGGTATTTACATGGGAGTAGCCAAATGCCAGATCGGCTGAGAGAGGTTCAGCATGTCTGTTATTCTTCAGCCGACATGTATGGGAATTACGGGGAAAGATTCGTGGCAAGGTGGGTACGACGATCGGGCTGATCAAACTGGAGAGGTTTGTTACTAGAGCTTTCAGTCGTTCTGGGGTTTCTACGGGCAAATTGACTCCACGCTGATAGGCTGGACATTTGGTGCTGATTGCTGAAAGATTTTGGTTTGACTAGCGATATGACTCCTTTTAATCGTGCTACTCGTCGTCGGCTGCAAAGGTTGCGTCAACTCCCCAGCATCTGGGAGGGCGATCGCCAGCCCCTGTTTAGAAACACCAACGGTGGGCCGGGAAGCACAGAAGCGCAAGGAGACTGTATCCTCTGGGTCGATGGCACGGAGGCGGTAATTCGGGCGATGGACGTGGTCACCGCCGATGTAGGCCACGAGGCGATGGTGCGCACCCTCCTGCGGGCCATGGAGCATCCCCACGGTGCAGCTAATCCGGCACGACCCAAAAAAATTCTGGTGCGCAGTCGGGAAGCTCAGTTTTTCCTGCGGGGGGTGCTGCAGGACCTGGACATTGATGTAGACTACGCCGCCGATCTTCCCCTGATCAACGAAATTCTCCAGGGGTTGCAGGCATCCCTGGCGGGCGGTGTTCCTGACCTTTCCCCGGAGTACGCCGAGGCGCTCTCCCGGCGGGCGCAACAAATTTGGGATGACGCCCCCTGGGAGTTTCTGGACGAAGAAAAAATTATTGCCATTCGCCTGAACTACCAGGAGATTGAAACCCTCTATGTATCTATTTTGGGCATGCTGGGGGTGGAATATGGGGTGCTGATGTACCGCTCCCTCGATTCCCTTAAGCAGTTTCGGGAGCGGGTGCTTTCGGCAGATGAGTCGTCTAGAGATTACCTGGAGGAGGCGTTCCTTCAGCAAGACTGTCTGTTTATGACCTTTGATCAGGACGATGATGACGACGACTTCGCGCTGGTCAACGGTCACGGCCCGACCCCGCCCGCCCTCGAACCCACCTTTGGCAACCTCCACCCCCTGGAGGGCATGCGCCCAGTGCTCTATGAGGAAGAAGCCGCCGTGGTGATCGTGGCGCTGGAGGCGCTGCATCGATTTTTGAGCCGCCATGGCGATCGCCTCGATGTAGAAGATTTCCCTGCCCTCAGCAGCCGCTACCAAATTCCCACCCCCGACGACAGTAGCCGGAAGCTGTCTGTCACGGTGTCTACCCTGCCAGAGCTGGCCGATGAGCTGTATGAAATGGGTGCGGCGATCGCCTCAGAAAATGCGGCTGAGTTTGTGGATGGCCTGCCCCCGGCCCTCAACGACGATCTCATGCCTGCCGATGCCTTCTTCAGCCTGGGGGCCATCCCCTGGGAGGTATTGGAAGCTCTGCGGCCCACTGTCAAGTTCCACCAGTCCGCCGCAACTGACTTTCCCATGAAGGGCGACGCCTTTCCCATTGTTCTAATTCAAACTTCCCGCCCCAAGGCATTGACCATGATCGAAGAAATTGAAGCCGCTGGCGGGCTGGCTGGGATTTGCTTTAATCCAGGGGAAGACCCCTTCGGTGGTGATCTATACGATCTGGGCATCTTCCAAACCCACAACGGCGAGTTCCACCTGTTTGGTGAATTTAACGATGCCGATCCGGTTCACATCAACGCCCGCAAGAAGTGGGATCAGCGTTGCAAGAAAACCAAAGGCCACTGTGGGTTAATCATTGCGCGGGGGCTGAAAGGGGCATCGCGGGGCAATCCCAAGCTCACTGATATGATGGCTTTGTTCGAAGTGCGATCGCTCTCCTCAGAAGACCTGGGGCTGGGGCCACTGCAGTTAGTTCCCCGCATCGAGCTGCCCCGTTTCTGATAAACGGCACTACGCTTTCACGTTGGGACACTCAAACTTGGGCAGACTATACAAGCCGTTACATCCAGAGAAGTGCTGCAGGGTAACTGTTACAGTTCCTCACAAACCAACATTTTGGGTACTTTACGGTGATACGATTCCAATCAAATTGTTCAGAGAAGCGTCTATGACAGAAACCCTTACTGGAAAAACCCCCCTGTTTGGCGGCAGCACGGGTGGACTGCTGACCAAAGCCGAAGTTGAAGAAAAATATGCCATTACCTGGTCCAGCCCTAAGGAGCAGGTATTTGAAATGCCCACCGGCGGAGCCGCCATCATGAATGAAGGCGACAACCTGCTTTACCTGGCCCGCAAAGAGCAGTGTCTGGCGTTGGGTACCCAGCTTCGCACCAAGTTCAAGCCGAAAATTCAAGATTACAAAATCTATCGCATCTTCCCCAGCGGCGAAATTCAATACCTGCATCCCAAGGATGGCGTCTTCCCTGAGAAGGTGAACGAAGGCCGTCCCTATGCCAACAAGGTTGACCGGAACATCGGCAGCAACCCCGAACCCGCTGCTCTGAAGTTTTCAGGGCGCAACACCTTTGATGCTTAAGATCTAAATTCAGCCGGGGCACCGTTTTGTGCCCTTCCTTCACGTTTTGTGCAGGATAGTTTTTCCCTAGGGGCATGGCAAACCACGCTCCTAGGGGATTTTATTCACTTGAAGGTCTTCTCCTGCCATTCCTATCTCTAGACTGATGCGGGCAGTCCCAACAGCGTCCCATGATTTTTCCAGATTTTGAGCAATTTTTACAACTAGCGACGCAGGGCAACTTCATTCCGGTCTATCAGGAATGGGTTGCCGACCTGGAAACCCCTGTTTCAGCCTGGTATAAGGTGTGCGCTGGCCAGCCCTACAGTTTTCTACTGGAGTCGGTTGAAGGGGGCGAAAACCTGGCCCGGTACAGCTTTTTGGGATGCGATCCCCTGTGGATCCTGGAGGCGCGTGGTGGTCAGTCTACCCAGGTATTTCGTAACGGCGATCGCCACCCCTTCGAGGGCGACCCCTTTACCATCCTGGCCAATTGTCTACAGCCCTACGTCCCCGTCCAACTGCCCTCCCTGCCCCCTGGCATTGGCGGTCTGTTTGGCCTCTGGGGATATGAGCTGATTCACTGGATTGAACCCCGCGTTCCCATTTATCCAGCCGGCCCGGAGGATTTACCCGATGGGCTGTGGATGCAAATTGATCACCTGATTGTGTTTGATCAGGTGAAGCGAAAAATTTGGGCGATCGCCTACGCCGACCTGCGCGATCCTGCCGTCTCCCCAGAACTGGCCTATGCACGGGCCTGCCAGCAGGTTGAGCAAATGGTGGCCAAGCTGCAGTTGCCCCTGTCGGGCCAGGATACGGTGCTGGAGTGGAAACCTCCCCAGACGGGCGATCGCGCCGACCTGCCCTACACCAGCAACGTCACCCCCGACCAGTTTTGTGCCAGCGTCGAGCGGGCCAAGGCCCATATTTTGGCGGGCGATATCTTTCAAGTGGTGCTTTCCCAGCGACTTTCCACCCGCTACAGTGGCGATCCGTTTGCCCTCTACCGCTCGCTGCGCCTGATTAACCCATCTCCCTATATGGCCTATTTTCACTTTCAAGACTGGCAGATCATTGGCTCCAGCCCAGAGGTGATGGTGCGGGCCGACCGTCCCCAAGGAGAGACCACCTCAGCGATCGCCACCCTGCGCCCCATCGCCGGAACCCGGCGGCGCGGAAAAACCGCCAAAGAAGATGCCGATCTGGCCGATGAGCTGCTCCACGATCCGAAGGAAGTTGCAGAACACATCATGCTGGTTGATCTGGGGCGCAACGACCTGGGCCGGGTCTGCCAGCAGGGAACCGTGGTGGTGGATGAACTGATGGCCATTGAGTACTACTCCCACGTCATGCACATCGTCAGCAACGTGGTAGGCACTCTCCGCCCCAATCAAACCGCCTGGGAGCTGCTGAAAGCCTGCTTTCCGGCGGGCACCGTCAGCGGCGCACCCAAAATTCGAGCCATGGAAATTATTCATGAACTGGAACCCTGCCGACGGGGGCCTTACTCTGGGGCCTATGGCTATTATGATTTTGAGGGTCAGCTCAATACGGCGATCGCCATCCGCACCATGGTCTCCCGGCAAAACCCAGACGGCTCTTACACGGTGAGTGTTCAGGCAGGGGCAGGTCTGGTGGCCGATTCGGAGCCTCAGCGGGAATATGAAGAAACCCTCAATAAAGCACGGGGAATGCTGGAAGCGATCCGCTGCCTGGGGCATTAGGGAGTTTTAAGTGAGATTTCCGGGAAAGACTATCCCGTCCATAGGTTGCCGTTAGCGAAGCGTAACGCACCGTGGGCTGGTAATTTCATTTCAAGAAATCTCCTCAGTCCCTGACAGGTTTTTGTTTCTAAGAATATAGCGCTACGCTTTCGCGTTAGGACGTTCAAGAAGTGTGGAACCTCCGCAACGCAGGGGTTCCACACTCAAACCTTAGCCCGTAGGGCTATAGAAGTCAGGAGTCAGGAGCCAGAAGTCAGCCCCCTCCCGAATTCTGGCTCCTGGATTCTATATCCCTATCCAACCAGAATTTCCCAGCTTAGATGGACACCCTTCTTCATTCCTTCCAAAAGCTTAACGTCCTCTCAATCCGCTGTTTACCTTTCCTTTAGCTTCACGGTCTAACGTGAGTGTGGGAAATCAGAGGACGACTCTATGGTCCATTCGTTTGTTTCCGAGATGGTGCCCCAGGTAGACTTACGTCAGGTCTTGGAGGAGTTGTATCAGGGGCGAAACCTCCATCCATACGCTAGTGGCCAGTCTATCCCTGTTAATTCTCAAGAAATTTGGGTCGTCTGTCGCGGCATCGTACAGCTGGGTACGCTCTACGCTACGGGAGATGAAGCCCTGTTAGGTCTGGCCTGCCCGTCTATGCCATTTGGGTTACCTCTCACCTCCATTCGTCCCTACCAGGCCCTTGCGCTAACCAGCGTTGATCTAATGCGGCTCAGCATGGTCGAAATCGAACAATCTCCCATCCTGGCCCAAAGTATTTTTCGCCATTTGAGTCGCCGCCTGCGGCAAACCGAAGCCCTCTTAGCCATGGTGGGCTATCGGCGGGTAGAAGAGCGGTTGCGCCACCTGCTGATGCTGCTCAAGCAGGAAGTCGGGCAACCTACAGAGGACGGAGGATCTCGGTTGAGTGTGCGGCTAACCCACCAGCAGCTTGCCAACGCCATCGGCACGACCCGCGTCACCGTCACTCGGCTGTTGAGCCAGCTCCGGGAAGAAGGCTGGGTCACCGTCGATCGCCAGCGCCACATCATCATTACAACCGATCACCTGCTTTAGACAAAATCATTTTCTGGGGATGCACACCCCCAAGCAATGTAGTTGGGGCTTCCTGAATAAGCCTGAGCTGCTTGCTGTGTAAGGGTTTTAGATATTTGATCCTGAAAAAGGCGCAGGGTAGGCTTGACGTGGTTTCAAAAAATCACCTTGCCATTTCGGTCAAAGGCTCCTAGCAAACGCCTTCAGGAAATATGTCAAACTGGTGCTGTGCAGTTGGTGTCGCGGCAACCAGATCATGTCAATCATCAAACGCAAGCGGCGGTGGGTTTGGGTCGTTCTCCTGGTGACATTGTGGCTACTCTGTAGCGGCATGGCGTCAGCGACCCCTCTGCTAGAGCGGCTGAGCCAATTTCCCCAGTGGGATCGCTCGCCCCCGGTGGGCGCAGTGCGGGGGGATCTGCTCTATCCCGCCTGGTTTGCAGGCACCTGGACGGTAACGGCAACGCTGGTAGATATGGCTGCCCCCTTCGCCCCCGATCTGGTTTCCCCCGGTTTTGAGAGCAATCGCCAGTACCTGAACGAGCCGGTGCGGTTCCAGGCGCGGTTCATCCAGCCAGCTCCACCCTCTGCCAAATTTCCCCCTTTCCTCGCACAGTTGCGTCTCCAAAGAAGCGGAGATATTGTCGCTGATCGGGCCTTTAATGGGCTGAATTTGACGCGCGCCTATCTCAACCAGGCAGAGGCGGGGCTGGGCGATTGCCTGGTGCGTCAGGTCAAGGTAGACCCGGCTGACCCAAATCGGCAAGTTACTTTGATGAAGGGCGATCGCCAACTGACCTCCAGGGTCATTGGGCGGGCGGTAGAAGTCCCCTGCGCGGATGCATCTCGCGATGGCTGCAATCAATTCGTGGCAACTGAAGTTATGCAGCAAGTGTTTCGCGGCATTCCTCAGCCCTATATCAACCAGGTGGAAACCACTACGGCCTACCATTACCAGCCCGATCAACCCGCACCCATCACAGCGGATCAGGCTACGGCTGTCTATTTGTCTCCCCAGGATCCCAACTACTTTGTGGCCCGCTCCCGGCCAGTGGCCCTTTACCGCTATCAATTGATGTTTGAACGGGCTTCTAAAAGACCTGAGTAGGGTTTCCAAGGGAACCAAGCAGCACCTCCTGCACCGATCACCCCTGCCGATCAGGTGCTTGATTAGGTATTTCATGGGGCGATGGTGGTGAAGAGAGGGGATTTCTCTGGAGGGGCGTGACAATCTGGGCGATCGCCTGCTGCACAAAACCCCGCACAAATTCATCCCGGCGATTGAGCTGAAACTGCTCCTGCACCACTTCCGTCATGCCACCATCGCCCCAGTCCTGATTGCGGCGAAAGTACTCGATAAAGCTTTTGCCAGCAATGCGGGTCAGGTAGGCTGCCGTGACTCCCTGTACCGCTTGCCCCATAATCAAAGTGCCCACGTTCATCTTGAGGGCAAAGGTGGACAGCTCGATGGCTCCTTTGACCACGCCCAAACCTGCCAGGGTTTTCGCCAGGGAGACGGCCAGTTCTTTGGCCCGGTCGGCGTTAATCTCGCAGCCGTAGACGCGCCCAATCTCTATCACCATTTGAGCATTGATGGCAGCGGTGGCCAGCAGGTCAATCACGGGCAGGGGCATCACCGAAATCACGCCGCCGCTAATCCACTGAAACCGCTCCACAATTGCCTCCGCCTGCCGCTGCCGCTGCTGGTCGATAATCTGGCGAGCTTCGTCCCCTAGCCGCTGGGACTGGAGCAGGATATTGTCAGCGATTAAGTCCTCCCCTTCGTCCCGCAGAATCGCGGCCATGCGCCGCAGCAAGGGCAAAATGTAGGGCTGGGGCTGAATGCGCTCCCCCCGATCCAGGGTAACGGGCTGGGGGCGGGCGGCGATCGCCACCACGTCATTGGCCGCCACCAGATTCTGCACCCGCTGCTGAATGCGCCGCAGGATGTTCTCCAGGTCGTCATCGCTGTACAGGTCGGTCTTGTTGAAGACCAGAATCATCCGCTTGCCCATGTGGGCCAGGGTCCGCAGCGCCTCAAACTCCGACTGGCGCAGGTCGTTATCCACCACGAACAGGAGCAGATCGGCTTCCGTCGCAAGCTGGCGGGCGCGTTGCTGGCGATCGCCCCCCAGCAAACCCGCTTCCAAAATACCGGGGGTATCAATGAGCTGAATTTCCCGCTCAACGGTCTTGAAGCGAAAGGGGTAGATTTCACCTACGTCGGTGGTGCCCATGGGTGCCCCTACCTGCCCCACCATGCGCCCAATCACAGCGTTGACGATGGAGGTTTTACCCGCCGAGCCGGTGCCAAATATTACAACCTGGAGGTGGCCCCGCGCCAGTTCGGCTTCGATATCGCGCGATCGCTGCTCAAAAGCCTGACGGGCCACTTCGTCTTGAATCTGCGCCACCTGCTGCCGCACCGCCTGCAGCGTCTCACCCGCTGCATCTGTCCGTCGCAGTGGTACGCGCGGCAAGGTAGGGGACCGCTTAGTGGCAGGGCGAAAAAATTGAACGCAGTAATAGATAAACACTCCCAGCAGCACGGCCAGCAGCAGCAACACCAAACCCAGCAGTAAATTTGCCAGGAGGGGTGAAGTTAGGGCCACACTGGTGTAGAGCTGACCAAGGGTACCAACAAACCACAGCACCAACCCCAAAATGAGGGCAATGCCAACTATGATGAGAACTGGACGATATTGAAACATGGGACAAACTACCCGGCGTCAGCTCACCTCAATTCTAAAGCGTTGCGGCTCTAAGGCGTTGCTGCGCAAAGTGTACCCTACCCGTAGACAAGCCCTAACCGGGCGAAACTAGGCGGGCCAATGCTTGACCAGTTTGTCAGAATGGTCGTGCTGTGGGGGGTTGGGATAAAAGCTGAAATGATCGGGATGCGATCGCTTAGAGAACCATTTAGCGCTCTGCAAACGAGTTGCTGCGGCGGGATTCGCGAGGTTTAGCCTTATTGAGGCGAATTTCTCGGCCCATCCACTCCGCACCGTCCAACTCTTCGATTGCGTTATCTTCCTCCGCTTCGGTTTCCAGTTCTACAAAGGCAAAGCCCCGTTTCTTGCCCGTTTCCCGGTCAGTGGGAAGACTGACTCGCTTCACCGTTCCGTACTCGACAAAGACTTCGCGGATGTCATCTTCCGTCGCCTGAAACGACAGGTTCCCAATGTAAATAGTCACGATTCTCTCCAAACCAAGTCAAGATCAGTCCAACTAAAAACTTTAGGTACGAAAGTCAGCCCGGAGACAGTTCAAGGGCGCAGAAGATGGCTCTTGCTTCTACAACCGAACTAATTTCGCTGCCATCATAGCCGATCTCTCTGCAAATGGCAGCCATATCCCATCACAAAATGGGTAATTTTTTATCTCGCTAAATTTTCTCAGGAAGCGGCAACCCCGTGGGGGTTATCCGGGGTTTTCCGTTAACTCTTCAGCGCTCTAGCTGAGGATCGGTGAACTAGTGGGTCGTTTGACAAAGCATCACTGCAGCACCCGCCCCATGTAATCTCCCCAGAGCTTGGCGGCCTGACCACTGCTGCCCGAGGTGGGGGTATTGTCATCGTTTCCTAGCCAGATGCCGCTCACTAAGCGATTGGGGACATAGCCCACAAACCAGAGATCGACGTTGTCGTTGGTTGTGCCCGTTTTACCGGCCTCTCCGACTCCTACCTGAGCACTGCGCCCGGTGCCGCTACGAACCACGCCCTGGAGCAGCCGCGTCATCTGGTTAGCCACTTCAGGGGAGACGACCTGACGGCTGGTGGTGGGGTCTTCACTGTAGGCATAAATCACCCGGCAGGTGGTGGGGTCATTCACGTTTTCACAGTCGCTGGCGTCGAGAATTCGCTGAATTAAATGGGGGCGGCGATAGATGCCATCGTTAGCCAGGGTGCTGAAGGCTCCGGTTAGCTCTAAAACCGTAACTTCGCTCTGCCCCAAAATCAGCCCCGGTACTGGATCCAATTTTGATGAGATGCCAAAGCGGCGAGCCACCTGCACCACCCGATCCAGCCCCACGTCCTGAGCAATGCGGAGGGCCACCACGTTGTCAGAGCGGGCCATCCCTGCATACATATCGGCACTGCCGCTGCCCGAGCGGCATCCGGCAAAGCGCTGCCCCCGCCAGGTGAAGGGGGCACAGGAGTAAGACGTGCCGGGGGAAATGCCCTGCTCAAGGGCGGCGATGTAGGCAAAAACTTTGAAAGTGGAACCGGGCTGGCGCAGGGCCTGGGTGGCGCGGTTAAACTGGCTTTGCTGAAAGTCAGCGCCGCCTACCAGGGCCAGTACCTCCCCGGTGGGGGCATCAATGGTGGCGATCGCCCCCTGACTAAACCCGGAGGCCGCCCCCGTACTGGTCAGGGTAGAGCGCAGTGCTGCCTCGGCCTTTTCTTGAATGGCGGGAGCCAGGGTACTTTCAACGATAAAGTTGCCCTCCCGCGCCAGCTCGCTGCCCAGCAAAGCCTCGATTTCGCTGAACACCTGGCCATAGAAATAGGGGGCAATGGTGCCCTGGAGTTCTTCGATGGCTTCGGGGTTGATGTTGATGCGCGATCGCCGTGCTTCCTGAGCTGCCTCCTGACTCACCATACCCAGGGCAGCCATGCGATTAAGGATTCGGTTGCGGAGGGCGATCGCAGTTTCGTAATCCTGCACTGGGTTGAAGCTATTGGGGGCGGGTAGAATGCCCACCAGGGTAGCTGCCTCCGACAGGCTGAGGTCGGCGGCGGACTTGCCGAAGTAAAACTGGGCCGCATCCTCAAAGCCGTAGTTGCTGCTGCCCAGATACACCTGGTTGAGGTAAGTCAGCAGCAAAAAGTCTTTGCTGTAGAAAGTTTCCAGCTTAAGGGCCACCACCGCTTCTCGAATTTTGCGGGCGGCGGAGTCCTCTGTGCCCACATATTCCCGAAAGATGCTGCGGGCAAGCTGCTGGGTGACGGTGCTGCCCCCCTCCCGGATCTCACCCCCGCGAATGTTGGTGATCAGCGCCCGCAAAATGCCGATGGGGTCAACTCCCAGGTGCCAGTAGAACCGGGAATCTTCGGAGGCAATCACCGCATCCGGCAGATATTCTGAATAGTCAGAGAGGTTGTCAAACTCGACGTGGGCACGGGTCGCAGACGAGCGCAGGGGCGTCTCCCCATCCCGCGCATATACTACCACTGGCCCCTGAACCGATGGCGGTAGGGGGCGCACCGAGAAGCGCTGCCACTCTGTCCCAATCCACAGGGCCACCAGTGCCGTTACACCCGTAAACCCGTACAGTCCGTAGCGGGCAGTTTTGACGTACCACGGCGGTGGATTCTTGTACTGGATGCGGACGGCATCTGCCAGATCGGGCGGCCCCAGGGTGAGCACATCCCCATGGCGCAGGGGCAGCGTCTTCACCCGCCGCTTGCCAATGTACACACCATTGGTGGAGTTCTCGTCCCGAATGAGGAAGCTGGCGTTAGGGTCACGGCTGTCGCGGCTGAGGGACATGTGAACCTGGCTGACCACCGCATTGCGGACGACAATGTCGCACCGACTGGAACTGCGCCCCACCAGGTAGCGATCGCCCAATAGTGGGTAAGTTTCTGCCTGCGGCGCATCGGCTTCCTGCACCAGCAGTTCGGGCACCCGCGCATTGGGCTTAAGCCGCAGCTTGGAAAAGTCAACATTGGCCTGAACCGCCTGAAAGACCTGGGTAATGGTGTTGAGTAGGGTCTTTGGACGATTGGGAGGAGGGGATGATGGCTGGTTGGACGCCATGGGAGTGAGCCACTCAGGGGTAAGGTTCAGCGGGTTGCCCGCCAGTATCGTCTATTCTAATCAGTTTGGAGGAGGTGTATGGGGGGAAGCCACCACTCGCGCGACTGTCCTTGGTGGGGTCTTCTACTGGGAGCATGCCCCCGACCTGCCTGGTGAATTCACTGACCATTCAGTAATTTCACCAGCGCCGCGTTCGCTGAATGCCGTTGATCACCCCAGCCCCAATGGTCAATAGCAGCAGCAGCCAGATTAGCCCCCCCGGCAGGAAGGTAAAAATACCCAGCCCCCTGAGTATCCAAATGCCGAGGGTGAGGCCCAGGAGTACCAGGAACAGTCGCGTTGTCAATGGGGTCAGCTTACGCACAGGACAGATTGCTCCACGAGTTGCCGCTGTTCCTCTGAAGCGAGGGACGGAGGCATTGTTCCAGATGAAAACACCCTCAGACAGGGCATCTTTCAGGGTTTCCCCTCAAAGTTATCAAAAACTTCACGGGGAAGGCAGGCAGATTTCACGGCAGACAGATGTTGACCTGATATTGTGTTGGGTAATTTCCATGATGAGGGCGCACATCACCCTCAATTCATAACTGAAATCATTAGCTGGGCTTATCAGCCGGATTCATCAGCCAAAGCAATTGGTCGCCATCACGCCGACCATTGAGTGCCTATCCGAAAACTCTGGCAAGTTTTCGGAGTTTCACCCCCCACGGAGTTTTCGGATGGGTTCTCAGGCCAGTCTGTCGCAGCGCTTCTCGGCGCTTGTTGCGGGTGCCTCAACGACGGGTTCCCATATTACTGATTCTCAAATTACTAATTCTCAAATTACTGGTACTTATCAGGAGTGGCAGAATTTCATGACTTCATTCACCGCATCCATCCCGCTGCAACAACCATCCCATCCTTCGGCTAGTGCTGAAGCCGCCACTGGGGCAACCCACCTCGCCCTGCTGAATGGCGAAATTCTGCTGGAAACTGCATCCCATTCGGCCTGGGGCGGTGCAGTAACGGCCAGGATGTATTTGCCTGCGGCGCGATCGCAAGTTTGGCAGCAGTTGACCGACTATCCCAAGTGGGTTCACTTCTTCCCCAACCTCACCCGCAGCGAAGTCATCGCTTCCATTCCCGGCGGCAAAGGGCTGGCCCGCAAAGGCAAGCGGCTCTATCAGGTAGCCCGCAAAGCCGTGTTCATGTTTTCGGCCCAGGTGGAGATTTATCTGCGGGTTTTTGAAATTGCCCACCACAGCACCTGGCAGCAAATCCAGTTTTTTATGGAGCAGGGCACCTTTAAGGATTTTTCCGCCGACCTGAAGCTCCAGGATTACGGCCAGGGGACACTGCTTACCTATTCGGTGCGGGCAACGCCTGCTTTCCCGGTGCCCAGCGCCGTTGTCCAGGAAGCGATGAAGCTAGACTTGCCAGACAACATGCGGCAGATGCGGCGGGTCATTTGCCAGTCTTAGAAACTTTGGCAAGATGGGTGGGGTCGGATTAGTCTAGATGGTCTAACCTGTCTGACTTGAGTGATTCACCCCAAATTTTTCCCTTAAAGGCAAACGGGCGAATCTTACAATTCACAGAAAATTACCCGTGAGGCGATCGCCATGCCCCCCATTCTCACCCGTATTGCTGCTAGCCTGATGCTCCTGCCGATCTGGGCCATCGGTTGGGAAACGGTGGCGATCGCGGAAGAGACCCGTTCCCTGATGGATTCCCCCGCAATCGAGCGGCTCCAGGAAATGTTCTCGCCCTCGGTGCGCGCCACCGTGGGAGCCTGTGCCGAGCAGGGCGGCGTTGACCTCAGTCCGGGCGCAACCGCCGAGGGTTGGGTGATGTGCAGCGATGGCACCCCCGATCGCACCGTGGCCTTTGCCGACTATGTGGCTACGACAGCGGATATCTTGACTGCCAGTAGCCTGGTGGGATTTCGCACGGTGATTGCCACCGACCCACGCTTGAGTCCGGCGATGCTCGTCAACTTCCTGGCTGCCCCCGAAGGGATGGAGATGCTGCGAACGGCAATCCTGTCAGCGATTGTGCAGAGCCAGCTCATTCCCAGTCAGTCGGAGGCGTCCATTTCCCTATTGACTGGGGAGGTGCTGAATCGGCTGGTACCGACCCTGGGGGATCCGACCCAACTGGAGACGCTTTTAGGGACTCCCGATCAGCAGGCGATCGTGCTCAACAACTTTTGCGGAGCGTCGGGTTTGCCGATTAGCCAGGTGCAGGATCTGGTGCCGGATCTCAGCTCGGTGCAGCTCTACTCCATCTGCATTGAGGAGTCTGGCATTGCGGGAGAGGCTTTGCGGTTTTTGAATTAGATAAAGAGGGCGATGACCGCGAATTGCTAAAAGGAGGGCGATGACCGCGAATTGCTAAAAGGAGGGCGATGACCGCGAATTGCTAAAAGGAGGGCGATGACCGCGAATTGCTAATAAGGAGGGCGATGACCGCGAATTGCTAAAAGGAGGGCGATGACCGCGAATTGCTAAAAGGAGGGCGATGACCGCGAATTGCTAAAAGGAGGGCGATGACCGCGAATTGCTAAAAGGAGGGCGATGACCGCCCTACCGGGTCTCAGGCTCCAGTACAATAGCCGCTAGGAACGGTAAAGCGCCGATACGGCAGTGCGGGAGGTTGGAACCATGCGAATTTTAGTGATGGGTGGGACGCGCTTCATTGGCGTGTATTTGACAAAACGGCTGGTGGCAGCGGGCCATGAGGTAGTGCTGTTCAACCGGGGAAATCGTCCCGCTCCCGTAGATGGGGTGCAGCAAATCCAGGGCGATCGCACCGACCCCGACCAGCTCAAATCCGCCCTGTCAGGCCAGCAGTTTGACGCCGTTTTTGACAACAATGGCCGCACCCTCAGCGACACCCAGCCCCTGGTGGAAATCCTGGGCGATCGCCTCCAGCATTTTGTCTATGTCAGCTCGGCGGGGGTTTACCTCAAATCTGACCAGATGCCCCACGTGGAGGGTGATGCGGTCGATCCCAAAAGCCGCCACGCTGGTAAGTTTGAGACAGAAGACTATCTCCAGGCGCAGCAGGTGCCCTTCACCGCCGTGCGTCCTGTGTACATCTACGGGCCACAGAACTATAACGAAGTGGAAGCCTGGTTCTTTGACCGGATTGGGGGCGATCGCCCCGTCCCCATTCCCGGCAACGGCATGCACCTCACCCAGATGGGCCATGTAGACGACCTGGCCGCCGCCATGGTAGCCGTTCTGGGGAATACTAACGCCATCGGCAAGATTTACAACATCTCGGGCGATCGCGCCGTCACCTTTGATGGGCTGGCACGGGCCTGTGCCGTGGCTGCTGGCAAGCCCGCCGAAAGCCTTCAGATTGTCCACTACGACCCCAAGCAGTTTGACTTTGGCAAGCGCAAAGCCTTCCCGCTGCGGGTGCAGCACTTCTTCACCGACATCCACGCCGCCATCCAGGACCTGGGCTGGACGCCCCAGTTTGACCTGGTGTCGGGCCTGAAGGATTCGTTCCAGAAGGACTACCTGGCGTCTGGGCGCGATCAGGCCGAGGTGGACTGGTCGGTGGATGAGGAAATTCTGGCCCAGGAGCAGAATTAACGTGCGCTACTGGCAAGTGCTGCAACTGTTTTGGGGAACGGCGATCGCGGCGGAACTGGAGTATCGGCTGAATTTCGTGATTGCCGCTGTCACCAGCTTGGGCGGGCTGGCGGGCAGCCTGTTTGGGCTATTCCTTTTCTACCAGACCGACTACCAGTTTCAGGGCTGGTCGTGGCATGAGGCGCTGATCGTGCTGGGCATGTTTACCCTGCTGCAAGGGTTTGCGGCTACCTTCCTGGCTCCTAACCTGAGCAGCATTGTGCGCCACGTACAGGAGGGCACCCTGGACTTTGTGCTGCTTAAGCCCATCAGCTCCCAGTTCTGGCTGTCGTCGCGCACCGTCTCCCCCTGGGGCGTCCCCGATCTGGCGTTTGGGCTGATCATCATTGGCTACGCCGGAGCCAATCTAGGGCTGGGAATTCAGAACTACGCAACGGGCCTGTTTCCCCTGCTGTGTGGCTTTCTCATCCTGTACAGTCTATGGTTTATGCTGGGAGCCACCAGCATCTGGTTTGTGAAAATCTACAACGTCACCGAGGTGCTGCGGGGCTTGCTGGAGGCGGGGCGCTACCCCATCGTGGCCTATCCGGCCATCTACCGGGTATTTTTCACCTTTGTGGTGCCCGTGGCTTTCCTGACCACCATTCCCGCCCAGGCGCTGCTGAACCAGACAGAGGCAAGCTGGATTCTGGGAACGATGGGGCTGGCGATCGCCCTCCTCTACCTCTCCAACCAGTTTTGGCGCTTTGCCCTGCGCTTTTACACCAGTGCCTCCAGTTAGTTAAGGCACTAAGGTGGCGCTTACTAATTGCTGGGTGTAGGGATGCTGGGGGTCGTCCAGTACCTGGTCGGTCAGGCCCTCTTCCACCACCTGGCCATGGCGCATTACCAGCAGCCGATGGGCCAGCAGGCGCACCACACCGATGTCGTGGGTGACCAGGATGACACTGAGGTGCAGATTGCGCACCAGCGATCGCATCAAATCCAGTAATTTGGCCTGCACGGAAACGTCCAGCCCGCCCGTGGGTTCGTCCATGAGGATCAGGCGGGGGTGGGTAACCAGCACGCGGGCCAGCTGGAGGCGCTGCTGCATGCCGCCAGAGAAGGTTTGGGGGAGGTGATCGACGCGATCGCCCGGAATTTCGACCTGGGTGAGCCACTGGAGGGCTTCGGCGCGAATCTTGCCGTAGTGGCGCACCCCCGTATCCATCAGCCGCTCGCCAATGTTGGCCCCGGCAGTGACGTTGAGCCGCAGTCCGTCCCTGGGATTTTGCTGCACAAACCCCCACTCGGTGCGCATCAGCAGACGGCGGCGCGATTCCGGCAGGGCCACCAGATCCAGCACCTCCCCGGTGGCGCGGGTGTAGGTG
Organism: Synechococcales cyanobacterium; assembly: GCA_035285585.1. Taxonomy (GTDB): domain Bacteria; phylum Cyanobacteriota; class Cyanobacteriia; order CAKZMO01; family CAKZMO01; genus JAYKGU01. The sequence continues at coordinate 2,061 of JAYKGU010000145.1, read as the reverse complement.
AGCTGGCCCTCATCCACGGGCAGCGATCCGGCAATGCAGTGCAGCAGGGTGGTTTTGCCCGAACCTGACTCGCCGATGATCCCTAACACCTGACCTGGATAGAGGTCGAAGGAAATGCGATCGCACGCCGTAATAGTTTGATAGGCCTTAGTCAGGGAGCGGATAGATAGCAGGGGAGACGGGGCAACATCAGGCATGGTGGCTTCCTTGAACTTGAAAAAGTTACGGGGACTTCAAGTAAGTAGAATTACATTGAAAAACGAAGGTTAGAAAACCGGGGCGCTCCCCCGGTTTTCTAACATGAGTTTAATTATGCTGACCTACTTACTTCTCTAATCCTGCCAGTCGTCGTCGTCCCTGGGAAACTGCCCCCGCCGCTTGCGGGCCTCCATTGCCCGCTCCAGCATCACCAGCAGGCCAGGGGCTTCTTCCTGCAGGGTGAGCAACAGTCGTTCCCCCATCGCCAGATCGGAGGGGTCTTCACCCGTGTCCATGACGGTCTTCAGACGGGGCATGGCGATTTCGTCTACAATTTGCACCAACCCGTGCAGACAGCGGTTGAACTGGCGCTCTGTTAGGGTGGAATCTTCCAGGGGAAACTCAATGATGGCGCGAATCTCGCCATCCGAGGGGTCGTATTCCCACTGGAGCATCTTGGTTTCCCAGGAGATGCTGAGCATGGTTTGCAGAATGGCTTCTTTGTGGGGATGGTCTTTCACCCCAGCCAGCACCCTGGGGGCAAAGAGCTTGAAAAACTCCCCATTCTCTTCAAGCTGAGCCACAATGAGGAAATTCTCCACATGATCGGCATATACGCCCGTCAGAATGCGGGATTCTTCTTCATCAATGCGATAGTTCCAGCCACCATTTTCCAGGTATGCAGCAATTTGCTGGAGGGTTGCGGCCATGTGGTGTCCTTCTGGGTGCCCCGTTTTGATACGACGTCCTCAAGTTGGGCAAGTAGGCCCATTCCAAAGGTGCCATCATCATATCAAGTTGTTACATTGATTACGGTTACGGCTTCCTCTACCTGAAGGAGTAGGGTTGGGGGCCACCTCTTGTACTGGTGGTTACTCTCCTTAAGCTATCTGTGGCGGAAGCAATTAGGAGGCGATCGCCATCTGCTGCCACAGGTCGTCAATGGTTACAAATCGAAAGTTGCGAGCTACCAGGGCCGGAATTAAGCGCTCCACCGTTGCGGCAACGTCCCGTCCGCCATAGTATCCATCGTGCAGCACAATATGGGAGCCGTTTTGCACCTGCTGCAGGACGCGATCCAGAACGACATCAACCCCCGGTTCGAGCCAGTCCTCCGGCACAACGCTCCACATCACCGGGCGATAGTGCCAGCGCTCCAGATCGCTCAACGTCTTGGGGGTAAACAGGCCATTGGGAGGGCGCACATCCCGTACCTGCTGGTGGACTACGGTTGGCTCCAGCCCACAGGCATGGGCGATCGCCCGCTGGGTATCCGTCAAACTCTGCCGCAGCGCCTGGGCCGACAGCCAGGGAAACCCCTCATGACGGTAGCCATGCAGCCCCAGCCAGTGGCCCCGCTGGTAAATCTGCTGGGTCAGGTCGGGGTAGCGGTCAACCCGCTGGCCCAGCACAAAAAAGCTGGCGGTCACCTGGTACCGCTCCAGCACATCTAGCAAGGGAGGCGTGTAGTCAGGATGGGGGCCATCGTCAAACGTCAGCGCCACAACAGGGTGGGTAGATTGGCCAGCCCACAGGCAGGCGGGAAAGAGGGGATTCAAAACTCGGTAAAGAACCGGATAAAGGGGCGCAAGCTGCATAGGGGCGATCGCTGGGTAATGTCTCTGATTTGACATTCGAGCCTTTTTCTCCCGCTGGTACAGGATCGGTTTCACAGCTCAAAGGCTGGTAAGTGGCTAGACATCTAGAAAGCAGATGGGTACGCTCCGGTTGACTGACAAAACTTTTGCAACCCTCATTCTGCCGTAGGATGGGTTAGCGCCAGCGTAACCCATCGCAACCCTTACTGGTGTTGGGTTAACTCCTTCGGAGACGCTATGCGAACGCGTTGCTCAACGCCAACCT
>JAYKGU010000144.1:0-14211 GCA_035285585.1 Synechococcales cyanobacterium | reverse complement strand
AAGGTGGGCAAAGTAGGCTTCCCAGGTTTTCACTAGGCTTTGGGCTTCGGGGGTGCCTTCTGCCGGGAATTGAGGAAGGAAGTGCTTATCCGTTTGGGGATCGTAGGGGCCTTCCTTAATCTCCAAGATGGCGGTGTTGGGTTCCAGAACCACCAGGGTGTGATAGGTGCCTTCTGCCAGTTCAATCGCCCGAACGGGGCCGCGATCGCTCACCCAATGCGCCTCCAGCACTGTTCCCTGCTCGTCCATCACCACCATACCGAGCGATCCCTGGATCACCAGGAAAAACTCAAACCCATTCACATGAGTAGGCCGGTGGTGGCAGTGAGGCCGCACATAGGTGCCGGGCTGCATAACGTTAATAAAGCGCTGCACCCGTTCGGGCAGGGTGTGGAAGTTGTAGTTTTTCCGCAGGCGCGGGCTGGATTGGGCCTGCTCAGCCGTTGTCTGTAGCAGATCCTGGGTCAGTAGCTTTACGGCAGGATGGGGCACGGAGCACTCCTTAGAAATAGGGATCGGCACCTGACAAAAGTTTTAATGTAGGTTGGTGTTGAGCGCAGCGAAACCCAACAGCATCAAAGGTTGCGATGGGTTACGCTGGCGCTAACCCATCCTACGGCAGAATGAGGGTTTCAAGAGTTTTATCAGTCAACCAGGATCGGCACAGTCATCAACGGATGGGGTTGATCAGGGGCAGCTATGACTTGCAGCCAAATATTTTAGCCAATTGGATTATAGCGATCGCCACCCCTCTGCCAACAGGCGATCGCCCGACAAAAGGAATACCCGGTATCAACTCAAGGCGGGAAGCTTCCCAAGAATAGGATTCAGGGGTCAGGAGCCAGAAGTCAGATCCCTTCTAAATTCTGACTCCTGGATTCTGAATTCCTATCCAACCAGGATTTCCTGGCTTAAGCGGATACCCAGGAATGCCTGCCAACCAGGGGGACGCCGTTTCCTCGCTCTAGCAGGCTTCTATCTGAAGATTGATTCCTGGGGGCGATGTCAGATACTTAATCAAGATTTAAGGTTTCTTGTGTATTTCACTACATATTTTATTTCACACAAAATTTCCCTGAATTTCATCAAAAAAAGCGGGGATCTGATGATCCCCAGCATTTTTGCAGCGTCTTTGCAGAGCCAGATTCATTGCTGAAAACTCCAATGGGGATCAACGCCGAAATCCATGGAGAGAGACTGGGGATCGGGCGATCGCCGATTCCCGCCATGACGGGGATCGCTCTTGATACAACTGATCCCCGAGACGAATCTACCTATTGTCTGTTGTCACTGACTAAATTCGTTGCCATAATGAATGAGTGCAAACAAAAAGATTCAGTCCGTTACAAATTATGTAATTGCTGTTACATTGTTTAGGCGGTAAAGCGAGTTAAGAGACTAAAAATTCTCTGACCTTCTCAATACCCTCAAAGCGAGACCCCGTTAATTTGTTTGCCTCGTTTTAACTCTATTTTTTTGATTGCTCTTTTGCACAGTAGCGTTTGTTCAATTTAAGGAAGGGTTTAGCATGACTGTGGTTCAAGAAATGATTCAAAGCGTTCGGTGTCCCAACTGCGGTAGTCCAGCAGAACGGATTTATACTTTCACCCACCAACTCACCCGCACCCAGTGCCACCACTGCGACTACCTCATGGTGACCTGTTCCCAGAGCGGTCGGGTTGTAGAGGCTTACGCCCCCGGCATTCCCGTTTTCTAGAAGCAAGCCCGTAGGGGGTTCCTGCTTAAAGCGGGGCAAGACTGGCGGAAGTGGGGCGCGGTGCGTCCACTTCCCACCTTAAAGTTGATCCCCAACCCCCAGGGGGTGAAGCATTTCGTACTAAATCTTGGTTTTTTCCCAACGCACTGCCGAAATGCTTCCCCCTGCCCGTAGAAAATTATTTCACGACAGCGCCCCTTTGGCCATCGCAGCGATCGCCTGATCCGTCGCTTTAGGCAGGTGGTAGTACTTGCCCCCCGCCTGTTTTGCCAGCTCTTTGGCGAACCCGGTGGAAACAAACTTACGCTCTGTGTCAATAATCAGCAGGCTAAAGCCTGTTAGCCGAATTTTGCCCGCAATGTCCAGCAGTTCGGCTTTGATATCCGGCTTTTCGCCCTCTGGCATCGATTCCCCCAGGGATCGGGCCAGGGGGATATTGCCGCGTCCATCCGTAATTGCTACGATGACCACTTCTCCAATGTCGCCGGACTTCTGGGCATTGGTGCCCACCCTGACCGCCTGAGTAAGGCCATGGGCCAGGGGCGAGCCGCCGCCGCAGGGCATCCGCTCCAGCCGCCGACTGGCCGCCGAAATCGATCGGGTGGGGGGAAGCAAAACTTCCGCCTGCTCGCCCCGAAAGGGAATCAGGGCAATCTGATCGCGATTCTGATAGGCCTCGGTGAGCAGGCGCAGCACCGCCCCTTTGGCGGCCTGCATGCGGTTAAGCGCCATTGACCCCGAGGCGTCCACCACAAAAATCACCAGTGCCCCCGACTTGCGGGCCAGTTGCTTGGTACGGATGTCGGGCGATTCGACAATGACCCGTCGTCCTGGATACCGCAGGCGGCGGGATTTTTGATAGGGAGCGGCGGCCCGCAGGGTGGCATCAACGGCAATGCGGCGCACCTGGCCCCGGGGAAACATGGGGCGGATGTAGCGCCCCCGATCCTCCGAAAAGACCAGGCTCCGTGCCCCCGACTTGCCCTGCCGCTGGGCCATCTGGGCAAAATACAACACCGACGGGTCGAGGATTACCCCTTCCGGGTCAAACACAAATTCTTCGGGAATGTCGGGCTGATCCTCGGGCTGATCCTCCGGTTGGTCTTCCTCGTCTTCCTTTTCTTCCTGGCTGTCCTGATCCTGGGGCGACTCGTCCCGATCGGGTTCCTGGGGCGGTGGCGGGGGTGGGGGCGGCGGTTCTTCCGGTGGGGATTGCACGATGGTGGAGCGGGGCACAATCACCAACTCAACGGCCCGCCGCAGGTCGTCAGCGTTCACCTGGGTGCGTCCGTCCAGCGCCGCGTGGGCCTTGGCCACGCGCACGGCAAACAGCTCGGCCCGGTGTCCCTGGACGCCGCCCCTCAGCGCTTCATCCACCAGATAGGCAATCTGGTCGTGGGTGATGCGCACGTCCTTCAGCCATTCCCGTGCCAGGATGATCTGGGTTTTGATGTCTTCAATGTCGTCTTCGTACTGCTGGAGAAATGCCTGGGGCGACTCGGCATAGGCAGTGGCCTGCTCCACCGCCTGCACCCGCTGATCGAGTCCCAAAACGGCGTCGGCGGAGAGGGCGATCGCCAGTCGATCCAGCACATGCTCCCGCACTTCCCCCTCTTCCGGGTTGTAGGTGGCGATCAGCACCGGTCGGCAGGGGTGCTGAAAACTGATGCCCTCCCGCTCAATCTGGTTGCGCCCCTCGGTGACCGCTGCCAGCAGCAGGTTGGTGATTTGCTCGTCCAGCAGGTTGATTTCGTCCACATAGAGCACCCCCCGGTGGGCCTCCGCCAGCAGCCCCGGCTGGAACACCGTTTCCCCAGTTTTCACCGACTGGGTCACATCCACCGACCCCAGCAGCCGATCCTCCGTAATCCCCAGGGGCACCTGCACGAAGGGGGCAGGGATTACCGCCGTGGGCAGCGGACAGGCCCCTTCTTCTGGCAAATCTTGAGCCTCTTCTGCCCCATTCTCCTGGACTTGATAGGCGGCCTCTGCCCGCTCCAGGGTGTCGTCGTCCCAGGTGTCGGGACGGCTGGGGTCGCAGTTGCAGCAGGAATCTTGAACCACCTCAATGGGGGGCAGCAGGGCATGGATAGCGCGAGCCATCACAGACTTAGCCGTCCCCCGCCGTCCAGCGATAATCACCCCACCTAAATCAGGATCGACCGCCGTTAGCAGCAGGGCGAGTTTAATGGCTTCCTGGCCAACAACGGCAGTCAGGGGAAAGGCGAAGGGGGCAGCGGAGCGGGTCGGGGCAGTCATGGAGCGTTAGAAAATTGCGCAGTACTTCCAGTCTCTCAGGATAGCGCCTTTAGCGAGCGTTGCCCTGAAAGATTAGATCCGTAGATTTCACGCGGTGCATCCCAGCCTGGGCGAATTTTTCGAAGGCGGCGTTGGCCTGCGCGGTAAAATCCGCCCCCGGTGCCACGACGGGGGAGGTGCAGTCCTCCAGCAGATAAACCCGCTGGATAAAGTCAGGGTTCTTCTCCTGCAGGTCGGTCAGCAGGTCGTCGATCGTCCAGGCGACGCAATGGCTCTGGGCCTGACCAGCGATGATCAACTGGTCGAAGCTGAGGAGCTTGTTGAGAAAGGCGATATTGGGGGCGGCGATCGCCCGTCCGTCCTGATCTTCCAAAACTTCGGGTCGCAGGGCCGAGTAGTTTTCTGTGAGGGGGTTATCGCCCTTTTGCTCAAAGTGGGTGCGGCTCTTGCGGGCAAAGGCGTGGAAAAGGCAGGCTTCCTCCACCGCCGCCACCAGGGCATGGCCGATGCCCCCCAGCATGGCGTGGTAGGGCCAGACAATCAGGGGATATTTACTGTCGAGGTTAAGGGTTTTGACGTAGTGGTGGGCATAGTCCTGCAGCCAGGATTCTCGCTTAGGGGCTATCTGGGAGGCGATCGCCGGATTCACCCGCCACTTCCCCTGCTCCATATCTTCGATGGAAATGTTGGTCATGGGGGCGGGATGTTCGCCCTGCTCGTTGATCCAGAAGACGGGGTGGAAAATCTGCATGGCGGTGTGGGTGTCCATCGTCGCCATGATTTCGGTGATTGCCCCCAGGTTGCGGTAGATGAACTCACAGAGCCGCACATTGTCACCGATGGCACCGTCGCCGCTGCGGCCCGCCACAAATAGCTCAAAGTCGGGGAGGCAGAAGGTGTTTTGCACGTCGATGAGCAGCAGCCCCCGCCGCACCGTGTCTTCACTGGCGGGGGACAGGTGGTGTTGGGCGGCCCAGGCTTGCGCCTCCTGCGATCGCTGCTGATAGGGCACCTTCCACACACAACCCACCTGCATCGCATCGAAATGGGGAGGAATGGGTAACTGCATCGCTGGGCCTACTGATTTACCTCATCTATAAAGTAGTATAAAATAGCATCCTGTTCGAGGTTGCGACAATTTTTTTGGCGGTGCTCCTTTGGGGTGCTCGTTGTTTGTTAGATCTGGGTAAATAGCCATTTGCCCCTACAGAATCTGGGTAAAAATAGCCATTTGCCCCCGATGGATCGATTCCCAGGTTCTGCGACGCCCCCAGGTAATCAGAAAATATACCTTACTGTAAACAATCGGCTGCTGAACTGGGGTTAGTTCCCTATGCAACCCACTGATCATGATCGTCAATCTTCTGCCTGATTCGGTTTCTCCGAGCGATCGCCTGCTGCAAGGAATTGCGATCGCCACCAATCAGCTCCTGACCGTCAAGTCCTACCAGGGATCTGTGCAAGCGGCCCTGGATGCCCTGGGGCCTGCCACTGACGTGGATCGAATCTACATCTTCGAAAACCATCCCCACCCCGATACAGGGCTACCGGCCATCAGTCAGCGCTGGGAGTGGGTGGCAGCGGGGGTGAAGCCAGAAATCGACAATCCTGGGCTGCAGAACCTTGCCTATCGGGACATCATGCCCCGCTGGTACCATATCCTTTCTCAAAAGCAGCCCATTGTGGGACTCATCAAAGACTTTCCAGAGGACGAACGCCGCTTGCTGAGATCGCAGGGCATTTTATCTATGCTGGTGGTGCCTATTTTTATTCGGGACCACTTTTGGGGATTTACGGGATTTGACGATTGCCACCAGGAGCGTCACTGGAGCGAAAGTGAGCGGGCGGCCCTGATGGCGATCGCCGGTAGTATTGGCGGAGCCATTTCCCAGCGGCAAGCCGAAGAAGATCTCAAACAGCTCAACAGTACCCTGGAGCAACAGGTCAAAACCCGCACCCTGGAACTCCAGCAGGCTAAAGAAGCCGCTGAGGCCGCCAGCCACGCCAAGAGCGAATTTCTCGCCAACATGAGCCACGAGCTGCGTACGCCTCTCAACGGCATTCTGGGCTATACCCAGGTGCTGCGGCGCACAGAAGCCATGTCTGACAAAGGCCACAAGGGTCTTGATGTAGTCTACCAATCGGGCAACCACCTGCTCACTTTGATTAACGACATCCTGGATCTGTCTAAAATCGAAGCCCGCAAAATGGAGCTGTGCCCCAAAGCCTTTCACCTCCCTTCGTTGCTGCAAAGCGTGGTGGAGATTTGTCGGGTCCGTGTCGAACAAAAGCCCATTGCCTTTGTCTATGAATTTGACCCTTCCCTGCCGGTGGGGGTAACGGGCGACGAAAAGCGGCTGCGGCAGGTGCTGATTAACCTGCTCAGCAACGCCATCAAGTTCACAGACAGCGGTCAGGTCACCTTTCGGGTTCAGGGCTTGGGCTGGCGTGGTGAAACAGCCTCCCACCGGCTGCGGTTTGCAGTTGAGGACACGGGGGTGGGCATCGCACCTGAGCAGATTGACAAAATCTACCAGCCCTTTGAGCAAGTGGGTGACGCTACCCGTAAGCAGGCTGGTACGGGGCTGGGGCTGGCCATCAGCCAGCAAATTGTGCAAATTATGGGCGGTCAACTACAGGTAGAAAGTAGCCTGGGGGAAGGTAGTGTCTTTAGCTTTGAAGTGGACTTTCCGGACTCAGAGGATTGGGCGATCGCCCACCAAGACGAAAACAATCGTCGCATCATTGGCTACCAGGGCAGCAAACGCACCCTCCTGGTGGTGGATGACCGCTGGGAAAACCGCTCCGTACTCGTCAATCTGCTGGAGCCACTGGGGTTTGAAGTTCGCGAGGCGCTGGAAGGCCAGCAGGGGTTAGAAAAGGCAATGGAAATCGTGCCCCATCTGATCATTACGGACTTGCTCATGCCAGTGATGGATGGCTTTGAAATGCTGCGTCACCTGCGTGAGCACTCCACCCTTTGCAAAATACCGGTGATTGCCTGCTCAGCAAGCGTGTTTGAAGAGGACTATCACAAAAGTATCGATGCGGGTGCCCATGCTTTTCTGCCCAAGCCCGTCCAGGTAGAGAACCTGCTAGTTTTGCTGAAAACCCACCTTGATCTGGAATGGGTTTACGACACATCCCCAGCACCCGACGATGCTGCCCCGTCTGACCCATCCCAGGCAGTGGTTGCCCCTCCGCAAGGGGCGATCGCAGAGTTAGCCACGCTGGCTTACAAGGGAGATTTAGATGGTCTTATCCAAGTTGCGCAGCAGCTTGATTCGCAGTATCACGGGTTTGTGAAAACGGTGACTTCCATGGCAGAAAACTTTCAAATGAAGCAACTGAAAGTTTTCCTTGACCAGGCTCATCAGCGCTAGTGACGGACTTTGAGGATACCCAACATGCAACCGTCACCTTCTGATTTCATCTTAATTGTTGACGACACGCCAGCCAACCTGGCAGTCCTGGCCCAAACCCTCAAAGGTGCAGGCTATGCCGTGCGGGTCGCCATGGATGGCGAAAGCGCTCTCCAGCAGGCTGAAGACGAGCAACCATCACTCATTCTGTTGGACGTGATGATGCCCGGCATCGACGGCTTTGAGACCTGTCGACAGCTCAAAGCCAACCCCAAAACCCATTCAGTTCCTGTAATCTTCATGACCGCCCTGGGTGACAGCGAAAACCGCATCCAGGGCCTATCATTGGGGGCTGTGGATTACATTACGAAGCCGTTCAATGAGCCAGAAGTTTTGGCGCGAATTCGGATTCACCTGAGTCTGCAAAATTTACTCCAGACCTTGCAGTCTCAAAACGAAAGACTGAAAGCCGAGATTACCCAGCGCCAGTTGGCCGAACAGGCTTTGCAGCGGGCCAATGCCGAACTGGCGAAAGCCCAAATTGACCTCATCCAGCAAGAAAAGCTATCCGCTTTAGGAGATTTGGTCGCTGGGGTCGCCCACGAGATTAGCAACCCCATTAGCTGCATTTCTGGCAGTATTCAACTGGTGCAGAACTATAGCCAACACCTTCTCCAGCATCTGGCGCTGTATCAAAGCCAATATCCCGAAGGCAGCGATCGCATTGCAGCCCACGCTGAGAAGGTTGATCTCGACTATCTGGTTACCGACTTTCCCTCTTTGATGAAGGCAATTCAAATGAGTAGCGATCGCATCTTTGCCATGAGCCGATCCCTACGTATCTTTGCCCGCTATGACGTTCAACATCGCAAGGTTAAAGCGGATCTTCAGGAAATCCTGGACAGTACCCTGCTAATTTTGAACCACCGGCTCAAAGCCCAAGAGCATCGCGACGAAATTACCGTCATTCGGGAATACGGAGGTTTGCCGGATGTTTTTTGCTTCCCCGACCGGCTCAGTCAGGTTTTTATGAATATCCTGGCAAACGCGATCGACGCTTTTGATGAAAGATGCTCAACCTTCGCAGAAGACTCTCCAAGACTTGATCCGTCTGACTGTAGCACCTTAAAAACCAGTCCCCTGCAGCTTCGCATCGCGGCTGATCTTGAAGATATGTTTGTGGTTTTTCGAATTGAAGACAACGCGGGAGGTATGCCAGAATCTGTGAAAGAGCGCATCTTTGAGCGGGCTTTTACCACCAAACCAGTCGGCAAGGGCACCGGGCTGGGCCTATCCATCGTGCGCCAGATTGTTGTAGATGACCACGGTGGGGGTTTGACGTGCCAATCCATCCTTGGCGTCGGCACCGAATTTACCATCAAGCTTCCCATGCACTCAAGCTGATAAATAGTTATACAACCACGCAAGCTACTGACAGATGCCCAAATAAACTTACTTGCAGTTTCGAGTTCATCGCATTATACCTTCCCACCAGCCTAGTAAAGAATGGTGGCGTTGTGGGATGTAGCGTCCTCTAGTTCGTATAGCGGTAAGCACAGATCGTAAAGTAGCAGAAGAGACATTCTCTGCCTCTGACCAATGCTTGACGACTTCTAAAGTCGATAGGATTTGCAGGTTGGGTGCTTCCCGTTGGAAAAAGGAAATTGCTTTCTTATCATCGGTAGCGATCGCCCACGCTCGGTGAACCGCAATTGCACAGGTTGCTGATTCACCATCATCTCCCAGCTCAAAAACATAGTTTACAAAGGTTTCTTCCTCACTCTCAGAATTAAAACCTGTAACTGCAAGTAACCCCTTTTCCATAGCTGCCTCAAACTGATTTGTATCCTCGTTACTCTCGTCTGCTAGGCGTTGGAGAGTCAGCAATTCTCTTTCTCTGACGACTTCAGTAACTACGACTTGAGCTGGTACGGACTGTATAATCTCGATCAAATGTCCAGAAGCACGGAAGTTCAAGACACAACAGGCATCAAGAACGATATGGGAGTGTTTGATTTCCACACCTTATCTCCCAATGTCTTACGCCTGACGCAAATCTAGATAAGCAGATTCTTCCAGCATCCCACTGGAATGTTCACGTAATACTTCTGCTATGCGTCGAGCCTCTAACCGATCAACACCAAGGAAATTTGCAAAGCGTCCTTCGGTGATAAGTCCTTGCTCCAAAGCTTCAATAGCAAGGTGTTGATAGTGGATAGGGAGTGTGTCAGCCCGATGCTCAATCTCGTCTAAACCTAGTTCTTGCTGTACTTTTCTAACCTTTAATCCTCGATCACGCAACCGATCCCAAGTTCCTGATGGCAGAAGTTCCATATCTTCCAACCGATAAACAAGGGCTTCTATAGATACTCCATAATAATGAGCAAGGGTAAACAAATTAGTTGGAGTAAACTTACCATGAGTCCGATACATATCGTTAAAGCGACTCAGCAAGCCACTTGTGGGCATTAGAAAATACTTTGGAAAAGCTTCGGCTAATCGTTCACTCTCTGGAATCCGTTTGTATTGCCCCTCAAAATCAACGACAGGCTTTCGTCTATGAGCTAGAAAATGGAGATAGCCATGAGCCATAGACCAACGCCGCCGTTCTTCATAGTGACCCAGGTTTATTGCCATACAGCCACCGAGCTGTTCATCATAGCTGTAAATTTCTGCATATTTCGCGGGCATATTCAGGTAGAACACCCTAATCCCTACACTCTGCTCTAAGATGTCTCGCAGCATTGGAATTGGACCATCACCCAGTCCAAGTCGCTGACGCTCTGCGATCGCAATACTTTCCGCCGCTGCTTCGATCGGCATATTAGTCACGTCATATTCCTGAGGATAGTTACGAGGAATTGGAGCATCCATTATCTTTTCAAGCTCCAAGTAGTTGCGACAAAGTTCCTCAAACCGCTCAATAATTGGAGTTATTCGTGCTTCTTCCTGTTCATTTCGCTGATAAGCAGCGCGGAACTGAACCTCAAACGGCTCAGTGACAGGACTAGAACGAACGAAATCGCTGACAGCTCGCCCGTAAGCACGAGCTAATTTGATTAACTCATTCGGCTTGAGACGCCGATCTCCCTTTTCAATGGCAACAATAGTAGTTCGTGCAGCGTCAATAACCTTAGCTGCATCAGCTTGGGTCATCCCACTCTTCTTTCGTGCTTGTTGCAGGAGTTCTCCTAATTTTCGTAAATCAATATTGTCGAGAATGTTGGCAGCCATAGCCTTTACCTTTCACCCTTACTGAAATTTCTTGAGTAACGCCTGCATGGTGCTCTGAAGTCAATGGAATACGTTCTTTAAACTCCGATTCATAAACTTCATGAGCATCCCGTCTCCAAATAGCCTCTGAAGTATGGGTGATATCTACCTCTCGTCCATTTCTAAGGTCGTTGAGATAACCCTTACCTGCGCGTAGTATCAACTCTTTGATGTAGGGTGATCCATCTGCCTGCCGAACTAGATTGTCGAATTCCACACTGAGTTTGGCAAAGTCGCTTTCCCTAGCTTCTTCAAGATTGCTAATTATTTGTGCAACACTAGCCGCCATCGCTTGAGCCAGCACGATGGGGAGATCACCTTTAGCTTTGATATCTTGCTTGAGTTTCTCCAGCACAGCCCTTGCACATTCATCGCTAGTTGCGGTTCCTTCGCAAAGCCACTTGTAAGGTTTCCAATAAAGCCGCCTGAGTCTGCGATGGACAATATCTCCATCGGGCATGACAACCTCCGCCTCTCGGAGTTCTTTGATACCCCAAAGCTAACTCACGCGCCTGACATTGTCAGCTATTTTCTAGACTTTTCCCTCAAAATGTCAGGTCAGGGTTTTGCTAGATACCCCCTTGGGCCATATCCTTCGTTCAACCCCAACCCACATCAGAATCTTTTGTCGCTACGATCGCTCAGCCCGCACTTGCAGATTGATTGGATTCCCCAAATCGCCGCTGTAGGTTACGCCCCGCTGGTTGGCCGCCAGATGGCGCACAATTTTGTAAATGGTTTCCACCTGATCCGGTGCGCCTGCTTTCTGCGCCAAATCCGTCAACGAGAGAGAGCCATGGGCGGCCTGGAGGGTGGTCACCACCTGCTGCTGGAGCTGGAGGATCGAGGCCGCCGCCTTTTTCCCGGCTTCCACACCGGGTTGATGGTAGGCGTTGATATTGACCAGAGAAGCATAAAAGCCCACGGCGCGATCGTACAGGGCAATCAGGGCACCTACCGTACGGGGCGTGACATCGGGAATGGTGATGGTAATCGAGTCCCGCTGGTTTTCAAACAAAGCCTGTCGGGTGCCCATCAGTAGCCCGGAAAGGTAGTCGCCGCTGGTGACGCCCGGTTCTACCTGAATGGAGTCTCCCTGGCGATCGCGCAGAACTTCGATAAAAGTCATAAAGAAATTATTGACGCCTTCCCGGAGCTGCTGCACATAGGCGTGCTGATCCGTACTGCCCTTGTTGCCGTAGACGGCAATGCCCTGGTGGACGATATTGCCGTCCAGGTCTTGTTCTTTACCCAGGGATTCCATCACCAGCTGCTGGAGGTAACGGCTGAAGAGCAGGAGACTGTCCTTATAGGGCAGCACCACCATGTCTTTTTCGCCCTTGCCACCCCCAGCGTAGTACCAGGCCAGGGTGAGCAGGGCAGCGGGATTATTTTTGATGGAGCGATCGCGCGTGGCCTCATCCATTTCCTTCGCCCCATCCAGCATGGCCTGGATGTCGATGCCCTGGAGGGCGGCGGGCAGCAGGCCCACCGCAGACATTTCTGAAGTGCGCCCCCCCACCCAGTCGTGCATGGGGAAGCGGGCCAGCCAGCCTTCCCGTTTGGCCTGGTTGTCGAGCTTGCTGTCTACCCCGGTGACGGCGATCGCGTGCGGAGCAAAGTTCAGCCCCCGCACCTCGTAGGCGTGCTTGACTTCTAACATGCCGTTGCGGGTTTCGGGGGTGCCGCCAGATTTGGAGATGGTGAGCACCAGGGTGCTGTTCAGCCGCTCCTTCAGCTCGGTGAGGGTACGATCGATGCCCGCCGGGTCGGTGTTGTCAATAAAATGAATGCGTAGGGGCGGATTCACCGGGGCCAGGGCCTCGGCCACAAATTCAGGCCCGAGGGCTGAGCCGCCAATGCCGATGGAGAGTACGTCGGTGAACTGGGTGGCCTGGGGTGGACGGATCTCGCCTGCATGAATTTTGGCGGCAAAGGTGAGCACCTGCTCCAGGGTTTCGACGATGTCGCGCTTCAGGTCGGCACTGGGGGCCAGGTCGGGGTGGCGCAGCCAGTAGTGGCCCACCATGCGGTCTTCGTCGGGGTTGGCGATCGCCCCCGCCTCCAATGCTGCCATTGCTTCAAACGCCTGGGCGAACTTTGGCTCCAGCATGGCCACATATTCATCCGTGAAGCGCATGCGGCTGATGTCCACAAAGAACCCCAACCCACTGTGGTAATACAGCCAGTCTTGATATCGTTGCCAGAGCGCAGCAGCGTCCATAGGATTGTCCCTTCCATACGTACATCCCCCAGTGTAATCGCTGTGAGCGGCTGCTCTGGGAGTGTTTATACAATTCCAAGATTCGTTTGGGGGGAGCTGGGAGGGCGGGAATGGGGGGGGCGATCGCCCAGATTCGGGGATCAGGGCTGGGATCAGGGGGGGCGATCGCCGATCAGTACTGGTCGCCAATACCAAATGAGGTGAAAAAAACCGTGTATTCCACCATACATGACGGGCAATCTTTAAGCACTCTTTGCGATATGTTCGTCTGCGAGTCTGGGGAACAGGCTATCGGAAAATTTTTAGGATTTAGTGTGCGTGATCCTACAGACGAAGTGCTATTCTACAAACCGGAAAAGGATTTTAGATTAAATCCTAGTTAAGACGAGTCAGGCGGATCGAAGAGGCGAGCGTAACCCGAAAAACCATCAATCGTGCCAACCCAACGGGCTAAATCAAGCATTCACTATCCGATTTCTTGACGCATAGATATGGCAAATAAACCTGGCACATTTCCATAGCCCGCTGAAGCCTTCGACAGCGCTAGTTCGAGAGACGTTTGATTTGCCAGCACTCATTATTTACCCTGAAAAGCTATCGGCAACGGTGGCTGGTTTTGGCTGATTATTTATTTCTCGTTTTGGTTGATACTGATGAGATAAGTGCTATGAAGCCCTGTGTCTGCTGAACTTCAGTCAGGCCAGGCTTTCATAATGTCCGCTTTATCTGCTGCTAAAAATCTATTCGGCAATCCCATTTAGGGAGCTTGGACTTCAAAAACTCTAGCCAGGTTTCGGATAGATACTTAACCCTATCGATGATGACTGAGGATAAGTAACCCATGAGCGATTCTCCAATTCGGTTTGCCCAGTTTAACGCCTCACTTAATCGCTTCAATGCTGGCGATCTAATTAATGATTTGTCCACGCCTGATAATGCCCAGGCCCAGAACATTGCAGAGATTATTCAGCGCAATAATCCTGATGTGATTCTTATCAACGAATTTGACTTTGATGAAGACGGCACCGCTGCCCAACTGTTCCAGGAAAACTACCTTTCAGTTAGCCAGAATGGGGCCGATCCCGTTGAATATCCCTATGTCTATTTCGCGCCCTCGAATACGGGAATCCCTGCCGGTTTTGACTTTAATAACGACGGTACCGTAGGCGGACCAAATGATGCCTTCGGCTTCGGCTTCTTCCCTGGCCAGTTCGGTATGGTGCTCTATTCCAAGCACCCCATCGACACCGCCAACGTCCGCACCTTCCAGACCTTCCTCTGGAAAGACATGCCCGGTGCCCTGCTGCCCGACGACCCCACGACCCCCGAACCCGCCGACTGGTACTCCGCAGAAGAACTGGAAGCCTTCCGCCTGT
>JAYKGU010000143.1:0-14062 GCA_035285585.1 Synechococcales cyanobacterium | reverse complement strand
GCCCACAAAAGGTGAGATGAGCGTTACGCCCGCCTCGGCGCAGGCTACGGCCTGGTGCATGCCAAACAGCAGGGTGAGGTTGCAGTGGATGCCTTCTTTTTCCAGCACCTCGGCGGCGCGAATGCCTTCCCAGGTGGAGGCAATCTTAATCAGCACCCGATTGGGGTCAGCCCCGGCGGCCTTGTACTGGTCGATGATGTAGCGGGCTTTGCTGAGGGTGGCCTCGGTGTCGTAGGACAGCCGGGCGTCCACCTCGGTGGAGACGCGCCCTGGAATGATATTGAGGATTTTTAGCCCAAAGGCGACCGCGAGCTGGTCGATGGCCCGGTTAACCACATCGGTGGGGCTGGCGATCGCGCCGACTTCTTCCCGTGCCCGCTTCAGGGTATCGTCGACGATGTCCTGATACTGCTCCATCTGGGCCGCTGCCGTGATCAACGAGGGGTTGGTGGTGGCGTCCTGGGGCTTAAAGGTTTCAATCGCTTGAATATCTCCCGTATCGGCGACCACGACGGTCATTTTACGGAGTTGTTCCAGCAGACTTTGAGTCATTGAGGCGCTCCTTTGACTGTATTTCGAGCGAATGGGTATTTCGAGCATTTTTGTCGATGCCCCTAGGATAGACTATGCCAACTCTGCCCTTTGCTGTCGGTGTTGAGCATGACGCGATCGCCCCAAGTCGCGAAGCGCACCCGTTTTGCCAGGGGCTAAATTCCCAATCGGCTGAGTAGTGCCCTTCTGGGCGGCGTTGGCGGACGAATCGGGGTAAACATTCTCCCTTCAGGCCCGTCTTCCCGCGCCCGGATCTGAGGTTTTACCAACTCAAGGGGGCGATCGCCAATTCAGAATCTTTTAACAAATGGGGGGTTCGGGGGCTATAAGCCCCGCACTGTACCTGAAAGGTCAGCGTCAGGAGGATGTCACGAATGGCTGGTTTTGCTGTCTTGGCGTTTGCGCCGCTGGGGAGGAAGATGGGGGTAGTTGAACCGGGAAGGCGCTGCGCATGGTGGAATCGCTGGAGTATGGGGTACCCACAACCGAAGAAGACTTGCAGTTCCTCAAAGCCGTAGAAATGCAGTGCTTTTTGGGAACGCCGGAGATGGGCGATCGCTACTTCCAGCAAATTGGCATTGACAACTTTCGCCTGGTGCGGCGGGGCACCACCCGCATCGGTGGCCTGTCCATCCTCAACATGGGCCAGTGGTTTGGCGGCAGACAGGTAACCACCGCTGGCATCGCCTCCGTGGGTATCGCACCGGAACATCGGGGTACGGGGGCAGCCCTGGGGATGATGGAGCGGGTGATCCAGGAGAGCTATGAACGGGGGAGCGCCCTGTCTACCCTCTATCCGGCGGCCCAGCGGCTCTATCGGCGGGCGGGCTACGAGCAGGGGGGGGAGCAGTGCGGCTGGGAGGTTGACCCGGCGATGATTCGCCTGGCGGAGCACGATTTACCCATCCGGGCGATCGCCCCTGAGCGGGAAACCCTGGAACCCATCTACACCCAGGTGGCCCAGCACCACAATGGCAACCTCGATCGCCACACCAGCATCTGGCAGCAGATTTTGTTCGCCACCGCCGATGAACCGGTCTACGCCTATCTGGTGGGCACTACCCCCCAGGGCTACATCGTTTTTCGGCAGAAATCCACGTCCGGCGAGGCGCATCTGGCGATCGCCGACTGGGCTGCCCTGACCGCCGCCGCTGGACGGTGCCTCTGGTCGTTTCTGGCCAGCCACCGCTCCCAGATTGACAAAATTCGCTGGCGAGGATCGCCTGTGGACGGCATGATCTTTTTGCTGCCAGAGCAGACCGCCACGCTGCGCTACACCGAGCGGTGGCTGGTGCGCATCGTCAACGCCGCCCTGGCTTTAACCTCGCGGGGCTATCCCCCCCATCTGGAGGCCGACCTCCACCTCCACCTCACCGATCCACTGCTGCCCGCCAATAACGGCCCGCTGATTCTCTCGGTCGCCCATGGCCAGGGGGAGGTCAAACCAGGAGGCCGGGGGGAGCTAAGCCTGGACATCACGGGGCTGGCCACCCTCTACACGGGATTATTTACCCCCTGGCATTTGCAGCGGCTGGGGCAAGTGGAGGGTACGGCAGGGGCGATCGCCACCGCCACCGCCCTGTTTGCTGGCCCCACCCCCTGGATGCCCGATTTCTTTTAAACCGAAACGAAGCTACTATCTTGAAGCTGATCGGCATTAACCCCCACTAGAAACGCCAGGGCATCCCCATTCAGCCGGATGAGCGTCCCCTGTTGTTGCTGAATCAGCGCAAGATCGCTGGCTTCTACGCCTGACGTTAGACCGAGGCGATCGCGATTAACGCTGAAATCTAAAATCTGATCCAGCCCCTGGTTAGGTTGCAGGACAAACACGTCATTTCCCTGCTGACCCCGCAGGCGATCGTTGCCCGCATCCCCAAAGAGGGTATCGGCTCCGCCGCCGCCGTTCAGGGTATCCCGGCCATCGCCCCCCCGAAGCGTATCGGCTCCGCCGCCCCCATTGAGGGTATCGGCCCCTGCGCCACCCAGGAGGGTATCACCGCCGCCGCCGCCCAGCAAAACGTCACGACTGCCGCCCCCATCCATCCAGTCATCGCCCCGACCGCCCCGCAGGCGATCGCCACCAAGCCCTCCGTAAAGCTGGTCATCCCCAGCGCTGCCCGCTATCCGGTCGTTCCCGGCCAGACCCACCATGGTGTTGTCGCCACGATTGCCCCGCATGCGATCGTTTGCATCGGTGCCAGTCACGGGCAGGGGGTTAGACGGGTCGTTCGTGAAGTCGGGGACGTTGATCGAGAACAGCCCCCCCTGGAAGTAGTCCACTACATAGAGGTTGCCCGACTCGTCTTCGCCAAATGAGACGATGCCCAGCTCGGTGTCCAGCAGCAGCTCCGTTTCCCACTCGCTGCCCGTGCGGCGCAGGCCCCAGATGTTGCCGTTGATAAAGTCGCCGTACAGGTAGACCCCGGTTAAATCGGAGGGCACGTCTCCCCGGTAGACGAAGCCGCCTGTGACCGATCGCCCTTCGGTACGCCCGTATTCTGCCACGGGAAACACCACATTGAGGGGAACGGGGTCGTCTTCCTGGAAGCGGCTGGTACCCTCAAAGACGCGCCAGCCATAGTTCTCGCCGCCGCCGCTGCTGGCGGGCTGGAAGTTGATTTCCTCCATGGTGGCCTGCCCTACGTCACCGATATAGAGATCGCCGGTGAGGCGATCGAAGGAGAACCGCCAGGGATTGCGCAGGCCCCAGGCCCAGATTTCATCCCGCACTTCGTCGTCTGGGTCTTTAGCTCCCACGAAGGGATTGTCTCTGGGAATGGAATAAGTTGCGGCCCCAGACTCGACATCTATCCGCAGAATTTTGCCCAGCAGGAGGTCTGGATTTTGGGCATTGTTAAGGGTGTCGCCACTGGGGCCGCCATCCCCCGACGCGATATAGAGAAAGCCATCAGGCCCAAAGACAATTTGCCCACCGTTGTGGATTCTGGAGGGCTGATCGATGGTTAAAATTACCTCT
Source organism: Synechococcales cyanobacterium (assembly GCA_035285585.1). Classification (GTDB taxonomy): domain Bacteria; phylum Cyanobacteriota; class Cyanobacteriia; order CAKZMO01; family CAKZMO01; genus JAYKGU01. The sequence goes on along the minus strand of JAYKGU010000143.1, from coordinate 10,530 downwards.
TCGCTATTGGGATCAGCCTGGTTAGCATCGCCCGACAGCCGGTAGCGGGCAATCACCGTGTCCCGGTTTTGATTGGTGTAGTTGACATAGAAGTAGCCCTTGGTAGCGTAGTCGGGCGGGAAAGCAAGGCCCAGCAGCCCTTCTTCGCGACCCACCTGAATGCGATCGCTAATGTCTAGAAACGGCGTTTCCAGGACGGTGCCATTTTGCACAATGCGGATGGTGCCGCCCTGCTCAACTACGAAGAGGCGATCGCTACCGTCGTTAGCACTGGCAACCTGGAGGGGGGCTTCAAAACCAGTGGCAACGGATTCGAGGGAAATCTCTAACTCACTGAGTTCAAGGGTCATATCACTTCCTTGGGGGTGAAATGGAGGGAAATTCTTCCAAAACTCCCCAATACTACCACCAGGGTTTCTTCGCTACTAAGTAGAACTGCATTGAAAAACGAAGGTTAGAAAACCGGGGGAGCGCCCCGGTGGGGCGCTCCCCCGGTTTTCTAACATGAATTTAATTGTGCTGACCTACTTATCATCCGATAGATTAACTTTCCCAAGCGGCATTTTAATCGGCTGATCGCGGCGTGCCCGCCGTGACTACCAGGTGGATCAGCCCATCTACCATGCGATCGCTCTCCAGCGGCAGAATGGCTTCACCGTGCATGATGTGCTGCAGAATCAGGTAATGGACAATGGCACCTGCAAAGATACGGGCAGCCACCGGCGGATCGGGCAGATGCAGGTGGGATTGGCTGGCCAGGTAGTAGGAAAGCCGTTCCATCAAAGGCTTTACCGTTTCCCGGACAAAGGTTTGCGACAGTTCGGGAAACCGCTCAGACTCGCCAATCACCAGGCGCATCAGCGTCAGAATGGAGGGATTTTGGGAGAACTCTTTGATGACGGAAGTGGCCATCTGCCGCAAAACCTGTTCGGGGGGGGCTTGCAGATCGGGATCCCTGGGCAGATTGAGGATAATTTGACGAGTGTTTTCTGTGAGTTGCTGCATTAACGCGACAAATAGAAATTCTTTGTCTTGAAAGTAGTTGTACAGCGTCGGCTTTGACACCCCCGCCGCCGCCGCAATGCGATCCATGCTGGCCGCTGCATAGCCGTGGGTGGTAAATACCTGCAGCGCGCCCGCCAAAATAGCCTGGGCTTTATCGGGCTTTTCTTTGCTGGATGGGGCGGGTGGGTTGGATTCAGTTGGGCGGTTCACGCAGCAAACTCCGTAAGGTTGACGGTCAGGGGGCAAGCCTCTGGTTCCGTCTACATTGTTCCATCTTAGCTGAACCAGACGCTTGACTTTACTAAACAGTTTAGTAAAATAAGATTAGAACACCCCATCAGACCGAGCCATCCTCGCGCTCTTCAGGAGGACATCTATGCATTCCAATCTGCTCAATCCTGGTATGACCGCAAAACCTCTCTATCGCTGGTTGGGACTGGCGGGAGTGGCCGTCCTGGGGCTGGCGGGAGTCTCCTGGGGCATCTGGCAGTTTCGTATCCTGCCCGCCCAGGAGGCTCAGACAGAAGTGGCTCCCGTTACCGAAATTTCCACCGTGACTGCCCTGGGGCGACTGGAGCCGCAGGGGGAATTGCTGAACCTCACGGCTCCCACCTCCACCCAGGAAAGCCGCATTGAGCAACTGCTGGTGGCCGAGGGCGATCGCGTCCAGGCCGGAGACATCATCGCTATTCTGGACAACCACAGCCGCAAGCAAGCAGCGCTCCAGCGGGCTGAGGAGCAGGTACGCATCGCCCAGGCCCAGCTAGCCCAGGTTCAGGCTGGGGCCAAAACCGGCGAAATTCAGGCACAGCAGGCAGAAATCGCCCGGGTGGAGGCCGAACAGTTGGGCAATATCAACACCCAGCGGGCCACCATCGCCCGGTTAGAGGCCGAAGTGCAGAACGCCCGCCTGGAGTACGAGCGCTACGCCTCCCTGTATCAGGAAGGGGCGGTGTCCGCCTCCGAACGGGACGCCAGACAGCTCACCTACACCACCGCCCAGCGCCAGCTTCAGGAAGCCGAGGCGGCCCTGGCCCGTATTGAAACCACCAGTCATCAGCAAATCAGCCAGGCCCGAGCCACCCTGGATCGGATCGCCGAAGTGCGCCCCGTGGACGTGGAGATCGCCGCCGCCGAAGTCCAGTCGGCCCAGGCCGCCGTCGTCGAGGCCCAGGCCGAGCTGGAGCAAACCTACGTGCGATCGCCCCGCGCTGGTCAAATCATTGAAATTCACACCCACCCCGGCGAAACCATTGCCGACGAGGGCCTGGTCACCCTGGGACAGACCCAGCAAATGATGGCGATCGCCGACGTTTACCAAAACGACATCTCCCAAATCCAGGTCGGCCAGCCCGTCACCATCACCTCCCCCGCCCTCCGCGAAACCCTCCAGGGCACCGTCGAACGCATCGGCCTCCAGGTAGAGCGGCAGCAGGTCGTCAACGAAGACCCCGCCGCCAACATCGACGCCCGAGTCATCGAAGTCCACATCCGCCTCGAACCCCCTTCCAGCGAAAAAGTCACCGGCCTGGCCAACCTCCAGGTCACCACCACCATCCAAACCCAGTAGCACAACAAACCCAAAACCCAAAATCCAAAATCCAAAATCCAAAATCCAAAATCCAAAATCCAAAATCCCATGCCCCACCTCCTCAAAACCCTGCAAAACCGCACCCCCCTTGGGTTACTTCAGCTCAAACACGACCGAATGCGGCTCCTGACGGCGATCGCCGGAATTACCTTTGCTGACGTACTCATCTTCATGCAGCTTGGGTTTTCTGACGCCCTTTACCGCACCAATACCCAATATCCCCGCAGTCTCCAGGCCGATCTGGTGATCATCAGCACCCAGGCCAAAAACTTTGGTCAGTTGCGCACCTTTGCCCGTAGCCGTCTCTACCAGGCGCAGGACGTGCCGGGGGTGGCGGCGGTGGATGCTTTGTACGTCGGCTCCACGGACTGGCGCAATCCCCTCACCCGCGAGGAAACCTCCATGATGGTACTGGGTCAAAACCCCGATCGCCCCGCCTTTGATCTTCCGGAAGTCAATCAGCAACTGGCGGATATCCGCATCCCCAACACGGTTTTGTTCGACCAGGCATCCCGTGGCGACTACGAGACTTTGATCGCCCAGATTAATCAGGGAGAGCCAATCACCACCGAAATTGGTCTGCAAACCATCACCGTCAGCGGCCTTTTCACCGTGGGCGCTTCCTTTGCCGATGATGGTGCCCTGATCACCAGCGATCAAAACTTTCTTCGCCTGTTTCCCCGGCGAGAGTCGGAGGCGATCAGTTTGGGCCTGGTGCGCCTGGATGCCGACGCCGACCCAGAACAGGTGCGGGAAGCCCTGGCGGCCCGACTGCCCGATGACGTGCAGGTATTTACCCAGAAAGGTTACGTAGCCTTTGAGCTGCAGGACATCCAGGCCAGTTCCCCCATCGGTTTTGTGTTTGGCCTGGGCACTACCATGGGCTTCATTGTGGGAACGGTGATTGTCTATCAAGTACTTTCTACGGATGTGAATAGTCACCTGGCGGAGTACGCCACCTTCAAAGCCATGGGCTACCGCAACCGCTACCTGCTGGGGGTGATCTTTGAAGAAGCGCTAATCCTCTCCCTGCTGGGCTTTGTGCCCGGTCTGGCCATCTCTTTAGTGGCCTATCAGCTCACTGCCGCCGCCACAGCCCTACCTTTGCTCATGCCCTTCAGCCGCACCGTGATAGTTTTTCTACTGACGCTGGCCATGTGTAACGCCTCTGGGGCGATCGCCACCCGCCGCCTCCAGGCCGCCGACCCCGCCGACATCTTTTGATAGCACTAACCCACAAGAATTCTCTGGGAAGCGCCACCATGACCCAAATCCCAAATCCCAAATCTAAAATCCAAAACCCCGTCATCGCCATCCACCACCTTGATCACTACTTCGGCACCGGATCCCTACGCAAACAGGTGCTGTTTGACATCAATCTGGAAATCGCAGCGGGCGAAATTGTGATCATGACCGGCCCATCCGGCTCCGGCAAAACCACATTGTTAACTTTGATGGGCGGGTTGCGATCCACCCAGTCAGGCAGCTTGCAGATTTTAGGCCAGGAGCTGTGTCAGGCCAGCTCACGGGATCTGGTGCAGGCCCGCCGCCACAATGGCTATATCTTTCAGGCCCACAACCTGCACGGCAGCCTCACGGCGCTGGAAAATGTGCAGATGGGGCTGGAGGTCCACGGAACTCTCTCCCGAGCAGAACGCCACCAGCGGGCTGAGGAGATGCTCAAACAGGTGGGGCTGGAGCAGCGGGTTCACTACTATCCAGCCGATTTGTCAGGGGGGCAGAAACAAAGGGTGGCGATCGCCCGTGCCCTGGTTAGCCGTCCCAAAATCGTCCTGGCCGACGAACCCACCGCCGCCCTGGACAAGAAATCGGGACGGGACGTGGTGGACATCATGCACGATCTGGCCAAGCAGCAGGGCTGCACCATTCTGCTGGTGACCCACGATAACCGCATCTTAGACATTGCCGATCGGATCGTTTATATGGAAGATGGCCGCCTGTCTAAACAGCCGGAGCTGGCGGAGTCGACGGCCAACGCTTAATTCAGGTGTCCACTTAAACCGGGAAATTTTAGTTGGATGGGAAGCCAGAATCCAGGAGTCAGAATTCAGGAGGGATCTGGCTCCTGACTCCTGACTCCTGACTCCTGAATTCTACAGATCAATTTTCTGTTTCATATTGATATCCTGCCGGTTGCCAGCATCTTATAGCCGATCGCCATCGAACCAAAGGAAACAAAAAACTGCCACAGGCTGGTGGGGTTGAGGACAGCTCGGCTGCTGAAAAAGATGAAAAGAATACCAGCAATCACAAAAATCCAGCCATAGCTTTTTGCCCCCAGGGGCAGGATCACCAACCACAAAATACCGACGACCAGCAGCAGAATTGACAAATCTGCTGCAATGCCTCGCCAGAAGTAGGGGCTGACATTGGTGGTGAAGAAGATGTTTCTGCCCAGGAAATAGACGCCCAGCAGGATCAGCCCAAACCCCAGTAGTTGAATCAGGAACCGCATATTGGCAACTTGCACTCCTTCAGTGGAATCAACCCCCAGTATATAAATCTTTTGAGGAGAGTTATTGGGAGGCAGGGGTGGGCGATCGCACCAATTAACTATTCTGACTGGAGAACAAAGCGATTGTTGAGTGGCTGCACAGGACGGGCATTCAAGGGAAAGATTTGGGCAAATCGCTGAATTTGCTGGGCAGATACTTCGATGGGCTGCTGCATCACCAGCCACAGGACTCCTTCTGAGCAGGGAGGCGTTGTCAGGGAGCCGTGGTATTCATAGAAAGCCTGCCCTTCAGGCAAGAGCTGGGCGGCATTCAGGGAAACATCATTGATCACCTGCTCGACTCCGGTTTCAGCCGGGATGGCGTCCCAAATGCGCTGAAGCGTGGGATGGGAGGTCCCTTCTTTGAGGAAAACCCCCAGAACGGCTAGCCGTCCCGCAGCATTGCGGTGCACCAGGTGCATCTCCATGGGAAAAGCCTGACCCATGACGTGATGCTCGCTGGGATGGTGGAAATGGAACTGCGCCAGATCAAAGCTTTCGCCGTTAACCGTCATGGTGCTGCCGGTAGCGTAGTTGACCTGGATGGTGTGGCCGTTGTTGATGATCTTGAGCGGAGTGTCTTGGTAGTTGAGGGCGATCGCCCCCAATTCCGCTAAAATTCCCTCTTGAAGATCAATGGGGGTTTGCTGGCTACCAATGGCACAGGCTTGATACTCAGACGACAGCTCTCCCCAACGTTCTGGCCCCACCTCGCCAATGTAGCCCCAATGAATTTCTTCAGAACTAAAGGCTGTTTGCGCTCGTAGAACACAGTTGATCAAAGATGCGCTAACCGCTGTCATGCCCAGAAGTTTCAGTACTTTTCGTCGTTGCATAGTTTACCTCTAAATCGTTATCCAAGGTCGCGTGATTGATTCTGGAGCGAAAGAAAATAAAGCCCAGATCTAAAATGAACAAAATTATTACCGTCAAAGCATGCCCAAAATTTGCTCGTTCTCCTCGATTCTTTGTATTTCTTTATGGGACAACGGGTATCAACATAAAGCGGGACACTTTCCCAAGAATAGAATTCAGGCTTCAGGAGCCAGAAGTCAGCTCTCTCCCGACTCCTGGATTCTGAATCCTGTCCAACCAGGATTTCCCGCCTTAAGTTGATACCTTGGGGCAACTTCCCCTGGTGTCTAAGCTGGCCCCTCGTGTCAGGCTCAGCCTGGAGATTCACGCATTGAATCCCCAATTTTCAAGGGCGCTAGCTGCCGCGATAGGTGCTGTAGGCCCAGGGGGAGGCCAGCAATGGCACATGGTAGTGGGCGTCGGCGTCGGCGATGCCGAACTGGATGGGCACCCGATTCAAAAACGGCGGGTCGGGCAGAGTTTTGACCGTCTGGGCAAAGTAGCTGCCCACCGTAAATACCAGTTCGTAAACGCCAGGGGTGAACGCCTCGTCAGTTAGCAGCGGCCCATCCGTGCGCCCATCGTCATTGGTGGTGACGGTTTTGAGTAAGGTGCGATCGCCCGACTGAGAATCAATCGACCACAGCTCAAGGGTCATACCAGCGGCGGGGCCACCTTTCACCGTATCCAGAACGTGGGTGGTTAGCTTGCCTACCATGGCTAGACGCTGCTCCCTGGGGTGGCATCCGGGCTGGTTGTCCGATCAGGGACAGCATCGTAGGGCAGCAGCCAGTTCAGGACAATGGCCGTGAGACCTCCCGTAGAAATCCCCGACGAGAAGATATTGCGCAGCAGGGCGGGCTTGTCCACCATCAGGTCGGGCACATAGACCACCCCCAGGCCCAGCGCCAGGGACACGGCAATAATGATCAGCGATCGCCGGTCAATCGTGGTAGAGGCCACAATGTTGATGCCCGCCACAGCGATCGCCCCAAACATGACGATGGTGGCTCCCCCCAACACCGGCTGGGGAATGGACTGGAAGATACCACCCACCACGGGCAACAGCCCCAGCACCACAAAGATCCCCGCGACAAAGAAGCCCACATAGCGGCTCCCCACCCCGGTCATTTGAATCACGCCATTGTTCTGGCTAAAGGTGGTATTTGGAAACGTGTTGAACACCGCCGCCAGCAGGGAGTTGATGCCGTCTCCCAGCACCCCCCCTTTGATACGGCGCATGTAAAGGCTGCCTGCCACGGGCTGTTTAGACACGGCGGAGGTGGCGGTCAGGTCGCCAATGGTTTCAATGGCGGTGATCAAATACAGCAGGATGAAGGGAATAAACGCCGCAAAGTCAAAGCTCATGCCGTAGCGAAAGGGAATGGGAATCTGGATCAGCGGCAGATTGCTGAGGCTACTGAGATTCACCAGCCCCAAAAACAAACAGACGATATAGCCAAAGAGCAAACCAATGGCGATCGCCCCCATGCGCAAGTAGCGGTTACCCAGGATATTGCACAACACGATAATGGCCAGCACCATCCCTGCCAGGGCGAGGTTTTGATAGCTGCCAAAGGTCCCATTTTGCTGCGCTACCACGCCGCCTCCCATGCTGGTGATCCCGGTTTTAATCAGGCTCAGGCCAATGATCATCACCACTGTGCCGGATACCACGGGGGTAATGATGCGGCTGGCCAGGTGAAGAAATCGGCTGAGAAAGATTTCCACAAAGGCCCCAAAGAAACACAGCCCAAAGATGAGGGATAGCGCACCTTCGGGAGTTTGACCAGCGGCGATCGCCCCAGTGCCTACCCCAATGATAGGGCCTAGAAAAGCAAAGCTGGTTCCCTGCAGGCTCAGCAAGCCCGACCCCACCGGGCCAATACGCTTGCACTGGATAAACGTGGCAATGCCGGAGACAAACAGGGACATACTGATCACATATCCGGTTGTGGCCGGATCGGCTTCAATGGCCGAACAGATAATCAGCGGCGGCGTGATGATGCCCACAAAGGATGCCAGCACATGCTGCAGCGCCACAAAGGCGGCCTCCAGGGCAGGCGGACGGTCATCCAGGCCATAAATCAGGTCAGAGGGCATATCAGGAATGGTTGTGCCTGGCGAATCGTTGAGGACAAGGTCTTGACTGGGTTGGGTCATGGTTGAAGTAGGTAGGTGAATAGGTAGAGGGGTAGGTGGGAGGATAAGTAGATGGGAGGATGGGTAGGTGGGTGGATGGAGGATGCTCATCCACTCATCCACTCATCCACGCATCCACCCCACTCTCCCTCAATGCATCGGGCCAGCCAGAATGACTTTGGCGATCGCATCTGTGACGTCGCTGGGCTTCTCCTGGGCAAGCTGGTCGTACCACTGCTGGGTGACGGTGGGATCAATGCCGTGGATTTGTTCGGCTCGCTTGCGGGCTTTGCATACTACGGCGTTGGCCCGTTCGGTGCGCTCCCGCTCATACCGCTTGAGGGCATATGCGACGCCAAGATTGGTGGTGAGCAAGTATTGGCTGAGCACCAGTGCATCTTCCATTGCCTGACAGCCGCCCTGGCCTAAGTCGGGGCAGGTGGCGTGGGCGGCATCTCCCAGCAGAGCGACTCGACCTTTGACAAAGCGATCAATGGGGCCAACGTCGTGAATTTCAGGGCGGGCCACGGTTTCTGGATCAAACCGATCAATCAGCGCCTGCACCGGTTCGGCCCAGCCTTTGAAGTAGGTTCTCAGATCGTCTTTGTAGGTATCGGGACTGGCGGGCGTGCCTTTGGGGAGCGGCACATCGAGAAAGAAGTAGAAGCGATCGCCCGCCACTGGCATCAGGGACGCCCGCTGGTGGTTGCCGACATAGATCACCCAGCAATCCTTGGGAGCCAGGCTTTCATCGGCAGGCACCAGCCCGTTCCAGTTGACATAGCCGCCATATTGGGGTTCGACCTCCTGACCCAGCACGTATGTACGCAGGATAGAACGAACGCCATCCGCCGCCACCAGCAGATCACCACGGGCCGTGTGGCCGTTTTCAAAAAAGGCGGTCACCCCCGCTCCATCTTCCTCGACGCCGACACACCTGTGGGCCAGCTTTACCTCCCCCGGAAACGCTTTCAGCAGCATACCCTGCAGGTCCCGCCGCGCCACTGGATAGGGACGCTGCCCCACCTCCTCGATCAAGGGCGTGAGGTCAATGCTGTTGAGCAAATCTCCCGTTTTTGTGCGATATTCCATGCGGTTCATTTGGCCGCCGATCTGAGCCATCTCAGCACCCAGGCCCAGCCGATTGAGTACCTTGACACCGTTTGACCAGAGGGAAATACCTGCCCCCACAGGGCGCAATTCTTGAGCGCGATCGTAAATTTCCACGTCGTATCCGGCCTGTTTCAGGGCGATGCCTGCAGTGAGTCCACCAATGCCAGCCCCAATCACAACTGCCTTTAAATTTTCCATCATTACCTCCGGGGGACTCCCGCTATACCCGAAGGGTTAGCGGCGAGGGGGATAGGAGCGGATATTGAGGGGATTCGATGTCCCCTCAATATCCCAGAACCGTTGTGATACATAGCCTTCACCTGTTTTTTCGTGCTAGAATAGTACAATGATTCTCACCTACCAGTACCGTCTCAATCCAACCCCTGAACAGGCGTCCACGATGGAAACCTGGGGCGAATTGCTGCGTCGGCACTGGAATTATGCGCTGGGTCAGCGGCTGGATTGGCTGAATCAAACTCGGTGCCCAATTGATCGCTGTAGCCTCGAATCTGAGCCAATTGGCGAGATTCCCGATGAAGTCACCTACTACTCGCAAGCCTCTGAGCTAAAGCAAACCAAGCAACTGTTTCCTGAGTACAAGGGCATCTATGCCGACTGCCAGCAACAGAACTTGATGCGCTTAGAGAAAGCCTGGAAGCGGTGGCGGATTCCCGACAAGAACGGCAAACGCGGGGGGCGACCTCGGTTTAAGAAACGGGGCGATATCTGCTCGTTCACTTTTCCCAGGGTGAATCGCCCCAAAGCAGGCGCACATCTGAACGGCAACATGCTGAAACTCTCCAAGATTGGCGAAGTGGAGGTGATTCTGCATCGCCCGATTCCAGATGGTTTTCAGCTCAAGCAGGCTACGATTCTGAGGAAAGCTGATGGCTGGTATTTCAGTTTTTCCCTGGAAGACGACACCGTTCCTGAACCGTTGCCCGTTGAGGAAGTCAGGAGCGCAGTTGGCATTGATGTAGGGCTGGAGAAGTTTCTCACTACCTCGGATGGGCAAGCGGTTGAGATTCCCCAATTCTTCCGCAAGTCCCAGAGTCAACTGGCCCGCCAGCAGCGCCAACTGGCGCGGATGGAGAAGGGGTCTAAGAACTACCAGCGGCAGGCAGATCGGGTAGCACGGCTCCACCTGCATGTTGCCCGTCAGCGCAAAGAGTTTCATTATCTGGTCGCTCACTGGCTTTGCCAGTCCTACGACCTGATTGCCTTCGAGAACCTGAACATCAAAGGGCTGGCCCGTACCCGACTGGCTAAGTCTATTCTCGATGCCGCCTGGGGCGGTTTCATCAACATC
>JAYKGU010000142.1:0-25998 GCA_035285585.1 Synechococcales cyanobacterium | reverse complement strand
CGGTTTTCTGACATGAATTTCATTGTGCTGACCTACTTAAACATTTTTGATGTTTTTTTAATAGGTTGTAGATTAATCATGTCAACCATCCTCACCCCCTGGAAAATATTTGATGTGCAGAGTTTGCGGTTGCAAATTCGCCATCTTGATGTATCTAAACTGGCCAAAGCGTCTGAAGGTAAAGATGTCATTCAAGGATTGACGCGATCGCCTAAAACCTTACCGTCTCAATACTTCTACGACGATCTCGGCTCTCAACTATTTGAACAAATTTGTGATTTGCCAGAATACTACCCCACGCGGACGGAAGCCTGGATTTTGCAACAGTATGCCCTGGCGATCGCCCACCACACCGGCCCTTGTGAACTGGTTGAATTGGGCAGCGGTAGCTCAACCAAAACTCGGTGTTTGCTTGATGCTTACCAGCAACAGTATGGCGTCCTGTATTATCAGCCCATTGATGTCAGTGCGGGAATTTTAATTGAAAGCGCCAAACGGTTGCTGGCGGACTATCCCACCCTGACGGTGCGGGGACAAATTGGCACCTATGGGCAGGCTCTGGCAGCTTTACCCCCTTCCCCCCTTCCCCAGCGACTCCTCTTTTTCCTCGGCAGCAGTTTGGGAAACTTTACCCCGTGGGAGTGCGATCGCTTCTTTGCTCAAGTCACCGCTGTACTGGCACCAGGGGATTACTTTTTGCTGGGCATTGACTTAGAAAAGGATGTGAATATTTTAGAAGCTGCCTACAACGATCGCCAGGGGGTAACGGCTGCTTTTAACTTAAACATGCTGACCCATCTCAACTGGCGGTTTACGGGCAACTTCGATACTCGCCTATTTCACCATCAAGCAGTTTTCAACTCAGCGGAATCGCAAATTGAGATGTATTTGCACTGTCAAGAAAGCCACAGGGTTGAACTGAAAGGGTTAGACCTGAACCTGATGTTTTCTCACGGGGAAAGCATTCGTACCGAAATTTCCCGCAAGTTTAATTTGCCCCAGATGCAGCAATATCTTCAGCAGCAAGGGCTATCTCCTCTAGAAACCTGGACGGATTCGAATCAATGGTTTGCAGTGATTTTATGCCAGCGGAAAACGGTGATATGAACAAATGCCTGCCCTGCGGATCAGGCCCATTAAAGCAGCAATTCAAAAAAGGCTATTGTGTCATTGATACGTTTCTTTCTCCCTATCAATGTGAGTATTTGTTGCAGATCATTGCCGCTTATCGGGCTAAATATTCAATTCCTGAAGTTACGAGGGAAGCGCCCCAGTCCTGCGGGCGATCGCTACATTACTGGGTTATTGACGGGTTACAAATTGAAACCCATTTACCCGAGATTCAGAAGATAAATTCCCTCGTCCATCAGATCGTTAATGAACTCAGTCAAAACATGGCTCTCCTTACAGACAAACAGGTGGGTATCAACATCAATATTATGAAAGGTGGCTGCGAGTATCGCTGGCACTACGATAGAAATGCTTTGACGGCGATTTTGTATCTCAATGAAGTAGCTGGCGGCGCGACCGAAATCCACCCCAACTACCGACTCTGTCTAAAGGGGCAGCAGCATTCAAAGCTACAGCGGGTACTCGATGCCCTGCTACAGCTCAATTTTATTCGGTGCTTGTTCAGCCGAAAACAGTCGGTGGTGCCCCGTCCGGGACGGCTGGTAATTATGCGGGGCGATCGCTGTTTGCATAGTGTGAGTTCAGTCGAAGGGGAGCAGGAGAGAATCAATCTCATCCTGGCCTACGATCACCCAGGCGCTGACTTTCCTGTAGCGAAATGTTTGAATTCCTACGTCTATACCCAGGATGCCGCTGGCGCTCAAGACCCCAATTACCTGGGCTAAGGTGATTTCTGAAAATAATCCTACCTGACGACGTAAGGGCAAATGAGTATAGCCCTACGGGCTAAGGTTTGAGTGTGGAACCCCCGCGTCGCGGGGGTTCCACACCTCTTGAATGTCCTAACGCGAAAGCGTAACGCCATATCAACCTGGTTGACTGACAAAAGATCCGATGTAGGTTGGCGTTGAGCAACGCGTTCGCATCGCGTCTCCGAAGGAGTTAACCCAACACCAGTAAGGGTTGCGATGGGTTACGCTGGCGCTAACCCATCCTACGGCAGAATGAGAGTTGCAAAAGTTTTGTCAGTCAACCAGGTGACTTACTTAAGTGCTCAGGCTGACTCCAGATCCGTCACGCTCGCCAGTGGTTCAAACTCATCTGGGAAGAAAGGGCCTTCGGGAGCCGGGCTGGTCTGCCCTGCCGCGTGTTCTAGCTGTTTTTGAATGAAATAGCCCCCAATCTGGGTTGCCCCTGCAATTTTGCCGACCTGCCCTTTCATAAACCCTTTCGTGATCTTCACAGACGTACCCGCTGGGTAGGGATGTGCTGTGTTCAGTGGATATGCGTAGTCGTTGTCAAAATACACGGTTACAACCTCCTGGGGCTTACTCCCCTGGTTCTAAAGTTTTCAAGGTTTGAAAAACGAATGGAAAAGCAGCGTTTGCGTTCCAGCAAACTTGACAAAGTGGGTCGGCTATCCCAGTGGTTTGCACAGCAGCATTGGTTGAAAGATACCAACTGACTACTGAATTTAAGCAAGCAGAGGCCGGGCGTCAGGAAATACCTTCCAGTTCACACCTATCTACAGGAGAATGATTGATTCAGAAAAGCAAGGGTTCCAGAATTGCGATCGCCCCGATGGAAAAACAATCCCACCGTTCAAAATGCTTAATTCCCACGATCCGCTATAAATTTCTGCAAAACCAACGGTTTACCGCAATATTGACGCTGGCTTTACATTTTCAACCCTTAAATAAAGAGGCGTTAAGTAGATTTACTTAGGTCGAGGGATGCTTTACAATCTCGCGCTTTATGCCCCAGGGTTAGACTCTTCAAAGAAAATACTTTAGCCTGCAAAGGTACGTCAGTTCTAGAGAACCTCCGCCAGAGATTGCATAATGACCTCTGTTTTATAGTATTTTGTAGCATCTCGTAGTATGTTCAGTTGGTTGACCACCTACTCTGGCTACTGCCCATGATTCGACCGACCATCCCTGAGGATACGACTGCTCTGATCGCTTTGGCGGAAGCAACCGGACTTTTTCCGCCCAGTGCGCTAGAGTTACTGCGCCAGATATTGACGGATGCTCTGGCGGGAAGCGGCGACTCTGAATGCTTCTGGATTACGGACGACGATAATGGGCCGGTGGGCGTTGCCTACTGTGAGCCGGAACGGATGACCGATAGAACCTGGAATCTGCAACTGATTGCAATTCACCCCGATCGCCAGGGGCAAGGACGCGGGGGGAAACTGCTACGCTACGTCGAGCAGGCATTGATTGCGCGCGGTGGGCGCATGCTGCTGGTGGAAACGTCTGGGCTGCCGGACTTTGAGCGTACGCGAGCGTTTTACGCAAAATGCGGTTACGAAGAGGAAGCCCGCATTCGCGACTTCTATGCGGTTAACGACGATAAGGTTGTGTTTCGCAAAGTATTGACTGTAGATTAGACTACGGTCTGGGTAATGGGTGATGGTATCGGACAGCAATCTTTGGGAGTGAATGGGAGTGGTGCTGGCAATGGGAAAACGTTGGCGACGGTTAGTCATGCTATTCATCGTGGGGCTGGTGGTGGTGGGGGCGATCGCCGCCTGTACCCAAAGCAGTCCCCCCATATCCTCCCCATCAGTTCCCCCAGCCCCCAATGGGGTGACAGTCGAGGAAGAGTCATCAGGGACTCCTGATCAACCGACCGAGGCGGCAAGTAGGACAGCGCTGCCCCCCAAAACCCAGGCGATCGTCGATAGCGTTGGGGGCGAGGGTCTCTTTAATCCACCGGCAGGGGACGTGCGGCTGATGGTGATCAGCGACCTGAACGGTCCCTACGGCTCCGTCACCTATGATCCGGAAGTGGAAAAGGCCATGGGGCTGATTCCCTTCTGGCAACCGGATATGGTGGTGTGCAGCGGCGACATGGTGGCCGGGCAAGACCTCACCCTGACCGAGCAGGTGATGCGCGACATGTGGGCAGGGTTTGACCAGTACGTGGCCACTCCCCTGCGGGATATGAAAATACCCTACGGGTTCACGGTAGGCAACCACGATGCCTCCAGTGCCCAGGGGGTCGGCGGTTCCTTTCTATTCCAGAAAGAGCGGGACATTACCAAAGAATACTGGGAAGCGTCCGACCACGACCCCGGCATTCAGTTCGTCGATCGCTACGAATTTCCTTTCTACTACACCTTTGAGCAGGCGGGCATTTTCTTCCTCGCCTGGGACGGCTCCTCCGACCTGATTCCCGAAGATAAGCTCGCCTGGGTGGAAAAGGCCCTGGCCAGCCCGGCGGCGCAGCAGGCCAAGATGCGCGTTCTTCTGGGACACCTGCCGCTTTACTCAGTGGCGATCGGGCGCAACCAGCCCGGTGAAGTGATGCGCGACCCCCAGCGGCTTCAGGATTTACTGGAGCGCTACAACGTCCATACCTACATCAGTGGCCACCACCACGCCTACTATCCCGCCCACAAGGGCGACCTGCAGTTGCTCCACACGGGCATTCTCGGCTCTGGCCCCCGTCCGCTCATCGATAGCGATTTGCCCCCCTGGAAGGCTTTGACGATTGTGGACGTGAACTTTGATACGCCAGAGCTAACCACCTACACCACCTACAACATGGAAACCCTGGAGCTGATTGAGAATGAGCAGCTCCCCCGATTCCTGGTGGGCCACAATGGCGTTGTTCTGCGGCGAGACGTGGAGTGGGAAGCACTGGAGGCGGGAGAGAAGGCTCTGTGCGAACAGCGGCTCAGCAAAGCGCAGTGCAGCGCTTAGGATCGTGAACAAATAACCTGTAATTATCCGACCTGTAGGGGCTAGAATTCCATGCCCCTACCAACCCGTTGACCGGGGGTGAATTTTTTCCAAAAAAACGCCTTAATTAAAGTCTCGTTTGTTAATGCCCACTGCTTAATTCAGCTTCAGCTCCAGCTCGTAGTCAATAGCCTCATCGGCGGTGGATACAACCACAACTTCGTAATATCCCGCCTGGGGAAGCTCGCCCGACCACCTGGCTTTACGGGAGGGTTCCAGCAGGAAGGGCAGCTCATCCGTGGGGCGGGGCACGTAGAGGGCCAGTCGGGTGCTGCGTTCGGGGGCCTGGAGGTCGAGGCGCAGGTCGTCTCCCTCCTCGGCGTTCAGGACATACACCTGCCCTGCACCGGGCTGGAGAGTGCCAGTGACCTGTTCTCTGCCGTTGTTTTCCAGGTTGACGGTCGTTAGCGTTTCCCCGGACTGGAGCGATCGCACCTGATCGGCGGCCATGCCATACCAGATTTGTCCCAGCGGCTGGTCGCGAAAGTTTTCCCCCCGCAGGTCAGGAAAAAGCTGGAAAAAACGGGCATTGGTTAAATCTTTCAGGGCGCGATCGCCCACGTGCAGTTGGATCAGCGCCTGCTCCCACTGTTCCCGGTCGGCATCGGTATAGCGGCCCAACTGGCGACGGGCACGGGCGCTGAGGTGAGTGTCGAGCAGATCTAGCCAGTCGGCGGCGATGTCATCCCAGCGCGATCGCCATTCCGCATCCCCAGGCCCATCCGACAGGGTGCGGCCCTGCTGCCCTGGATATTGGGCGTAAAACTGGGCGTCGGTAAGCCGCACCAGGAAGGCATTATCGACCTCCAGGGCATCCCGCCGTTCCCGCAGCGCCGCCTTGCGGGAACGTTCTTCATCGCTAAACTGGCTGGACGTATCCAGGTCTCCGCCAGCCTGCTGATTCGAGGTATCGCCCTGGTCTGTCTCCCCTGGAAGAATCAGGGCGGGTAGCCAGTGATATCCAGCCCAGCCCGCCAGACCGGCCACCCCTAAAATCATGACCCACACCAGCAGCATTTGACCCACACCGTTTCTGGAAGCGGGCGATCGCCCAGGGGTCTGGGGCACAAACTGGGGGGCACGGGCGGGGACGGTGAGCGTGGGGGTCGGACGCGCACCACGGACGGGAACAGGCGGAGTGGGCGGCGGAGCGGGCCGGGGTGCAGGCCGGGCAGCGGGGGCAACCGCAACGGTGGCCTGATGGGAGAGGGGATGGGCGGGGTGGGCCGGAGGTTGATAGGCGGGGGGGCGATGGGCACCCTGGAGCACGTCCAGCACCGCTTGGGCCGACGGGTAGCGATCGCCCGGATAAGGGGACAGCATTTTGGTAAACAGCGGCACCAGCAGCGGATGACGCACCTGGGCAGTCCAGTACTTAGAGCCGTTGACATCCAGCAACTCGGTGGGGGGTGACCCGGTGAGCATCACCAGGGCCGTCACCGCCAGGGCATAGAGGTCGCTGCAGGGTTCGGCCTGCCCCTGCTGCATCTGTTCGTAGGGAGCAAAGCCAATCTTGCCCACCAATGTCACTGAACGGGTGTCGGGGGGCTGGGTGTGGGCGTTGTGGGGGGAGAGGGTGTCGGGCGATCGCCCAAACTGAGAAATCACCGTGGCCGCCGCCTGCTTGACGCCGCCAAAATCGATCAAAATAGGGAGCTGGTCAGTATTGCGGCGAATCAGATTATCCGGGGAAATGTCTCGATGGATTACCCCCATGCGGTGAATGTAGTCCAGCACCGGCAGAATCTGGGTGAGAAAGGCGATGACTTCGGTCTCGGTAAAGCTGCGCTGCTGCTGCTGCCGCCGCTCCAAAATATCCTGATAGGTCAGCCCATCCACATAATCCTGCACCAGAAAGAGCCGCTCCCGCCCCTCAAACTCTGCCCGCAGAATTTCTCGAAACTGGGGAATCTGGGGGTGGCGCAGGCGATAGAGGACGCCCGCCTCCCGCGCGAATAGGGATTCGGCCTTTTCCAGGGCGTTCTGCCCCTCCACCTGGGGGGCAAATTCCTTGAGGACACACAGCTCATCAAACCGGTGCACATCTTCCGCCAGATAGGTGCGTCCAAACCCGCCGTGGCCCAGGGTGCGGCGGATGCGGTAGCGCAGGCCAACAATGGTGGCGTCTGCCGCTGGGGCTACCGGGGTTTCGGGGGCCACGGCTTCAGATAGGGATTCGCCGCACAGGCGACAAAACCGACTATCCGACGGGTTGATGTGACCCTGGCGGCAGTAGAGAGCAGATGGGGTGGAATAGGTTGGTTCAGGCATCGGCAGTTGGTCGTTGTCGATTAGAAATCTCCATAGGCGGGAACGGCGGCCCCGCGTACATCCCTGGCTGCCTCGGAGGCCAGAAAGCAAATCACCTGGGCCATCGACTCAGGCTTCACCCAGCGATCGCTCTGGGCGGTACCCATGTCGGCCCGGTTGGTTGGCGTGTCAATCACGCTGGCCAACACCGTATTGGCGGTGATGTTGGTACCTTTGGTTTCGGCGGCGATCGCCTTTGTCAGCGCCACCACTCCGGCCTTCGCGGCGCAGTAGGCGGCCAACTGCCCCGATGGCTGCTCAGCCCCCCGCGAGCTGATTGTAACAATCCGCCCGTAGCCGTGATCCAGCATTTTGGCCAGACTGTGCTTGCACACCAGAAAGGTGGTATTGAGGTTGAGGTCCAGATCTCGCCGCCACTGATCGTAACTGTATTCGTGGGTCTTGCCCATGGAGAAACCGCCCACTAAGTGAATTAGCACATCCACCCGGTCCATCCCATCCACCAATTGCTGCACCGCTTTTTCCTGGGTGAGGTCGGTCTGGACAAACCGGATGCGGGAGAGATCCGCGGGGGAGAGCCGCCCCTTGAGCCGCTCCACCTGCTGGGCATGGCGATATGGAATGGTCACCTGCTCGGCTCCCTGGGATAGAACCGTAGGAGTGACCCCCAGCCCCAGGCCGCCCGTTCCGCCAGTTAGTAGTACCTGTTTTCCTCTCATCAGCATCCCCTCAGCAATGGCGCGATTTGGGTATCAACTTAAGGCAGGAAGCTTTGCCAGGAATAGAATTCAGGAGTCAAAAGTCGCTTCCCTTCCAAATTCTGACTCTTGAATTCTGGCTCCCTATCCCACCAGAATTTCCCAGCTTAAATGAATACCTTACGGTTTGAGTTTATCGTCTGCAGGTATGATTGGGACTGTATTGACTGTCATTCTCAGGCATTTTCGGGGCGATCGCCTCTTTCAAAGACTTTACCCATGGCACTCCAACTGCGCTTTCCGCTCCATGCCGCCGTACTCGTATCAGATTTGGCGAAGGCCGAGCATTTCTATGGCACCGTCCTGGGCCTGCCCAAGGTCGATCGCTCCCTAAAATATCCGGGGGCCTGGTACCAGCTCGGTGACTATCAGATTCACTTAATCGAAGATGCCAACTGCCCGGACGGGCTGCACAACCGGGAGAAGTGGGGGCGCAACCGTCACATTGCCCTGGCGGTGGCGGACATCGAAGCGGCGAAAGCCCATTTCCTCGACCACGGCTGCGAGCTACAGATGAGCGCATCGGGCCGCCCCGCCCTGTTTGTTCACGATCCTGACGGCAACGTGGTGGAGCTAACCGAGGTCAAGTAAGAGGATAAGGAGATTTTTGAGAATGATCCTACCGGACGACGTAGGGGCAAATGCCATTTGCCCCCACCAATCGTTTAACCGAAGGTAATTTTTTCCCTGGAAATCTCCTTATTCCTTAAGTAGGCCAGCACAATTAAATTCATATTAGAGAACCGGGGGAGCGCTCCCCCGGTTCTCCAACCTTCGTTTTTCAATTCAGTTCTACTTAGAATCGTGAATTAAATAACCTGTAATGTATCTGACTTGTAGGGGCATAAATTCCATGCCCCTATCCCAGGAATTTCACTTTTTTCGGGCCAGGGTCAAACCATCGGCAATGGGCACCAGGCTGAGCTGAATTCGCGGATCTTCGTACAGCTTGACGTTGAACTCGTGAATTGCCTGGGTGCGGCTGTCGCGTACCTCGTCAGCCACCCGCCCCGACCAGAGCACGTTATCAATGGCAATCAGCCCCCCCGCCCGGATGAGCTGGAGCGATCGCTCGTAGTAATTTCCATAGTTCGACTTGTCGGCATCGATAAAGGCAAAGTCAAAGGTTTCGGCCTGCCCCGTTTCCAGTAGGTGATCCAGGGTGTCCAGGGCAGGGGCAATGTGCAGGTCAATCTTATGGGCCACCCCGGCTTGCTGCCAGTAGCGCTTGGCGATCGCTACATACTCCTCACTCACGTCACAGGCCACCAGTTGACCGTCCTCCGGCAGCGCCAGGGCCACGCAGAGGGAGCTGTAGCCGGTAAACACGCCAATTTCCAGGGCACGGGTTGCCCCCATTAGCTGCACCAGCAAGGCCATCAACTGTCCCTGCTCCGGCGCAATCTGCATCTGGCTCATGGGGAGCTGGGCGGTTTCCTGGCGCAGTTCCCGCAGCAGGGGTGATTCCCGCAGAGAAACCGACAGGAGGTAATCGTAGAGGGCGTCCGTGAGGTTGAGGGTGCGCTTTGACATGGATTGCTGCCAGATGGTTTCGGGGTGGGATGTGGTCTAGATCCTTCCCCCATAGAATAGGCCATTCCCCCTGCTAGATGAACGTGCCCAGCGGGTATCATCGTGATCGGTAGCGAATCGGTGAACCCCGAATAACCCCATCTGCCCATGGCTGACGACCCCTCTTCCAACCTGCCCCCTGCCGTAATCGAAACCGACGCCCTGCAAAAGGTTTACCGGACGGGGTTTTGGCTCAACCAGAAGTTAATCACCCTGAAGAACTGCTCGATTCGGGTTTTTCAGGGGGAAACCTTTGGCCTGCTGGGGCCAAATGGGGCAGGGAAGACCACCCTGCTGAAGACCCTGCTGGGAATTATTCGACCCACATCGGGTACAGGGATGCTGCTGGGGCGTGGGCTGGGCGATCGCACGGTCAAGCACCGCATCGGCTACCTGCCCGAAAATCCCTATTTCTACGACTATCTGACGGGGTGGGAATTTCTCCAGTACGCGGCGGGCCTATTCCAACTGCCCCGCAAGGTTCAGCAAAAGCGCATCCCCGAACTGCTGGATCTGGTGGGGCTGGCCCAGTCCACCGCCCGCAAAAAGCAGTTGCGCCAGTACTCCAAGGGGATGCTGCAGCGGGTGGGCATGGCCCAGGCCCTGGTTAACGATCCAGAAATTGTTTTTCTGGATGAACCGATGTCAGGCCTCGATCCGATGGGGCGCTACCAGATTCGAGAAATTATTCTCTCGCTAAAAGGCCAGGGCAAAACGATCTTCTTCAACAGCCATGTGCTGTCGGATGTAGAGCTGATCTGCGATCGCGTCGGCATCCTTGCCCAGGGCGAACTCATCTGCTCTGGCTCCCTGCAAAAGCTTTTGGGCACGGCAGACACCTACCAGGTCGCCGTTCGCGACGGCAGTGAGGCGGTTCTCAAGCAGTGGCTCCCCGATGTGGAGCTGCGGGACGGGTTGTGGCAGGGGCACCTCAACGGCCCACCTCAAGATTTCCTCGCCAGCCTTTCTCTGGCAGGCGGGAAGCTCATTTCCATGAAGCTGGCCCGCCCTACCCTGGAGGAATTTTTTGTGCAGCAGCTCCGCCAGCGGGGCATTTACACCAGCCACTGATTCAGCAGTTGATGCTGCCTGACCTATTCGCCGCCGCCAACGCTGATGCCCGTACCGTAGACTTCGGCGTCGCTCAGGTTGATGTCCTGCATAGATGCACCGGAGACGTCGGCGTGATAGATTTGGGCCTCTGTCAGGTTGACGAAGTTCAGGTTGGCGTCTTCCAGGATGGCGTTGGTGAGAAAGGCGGAGGTCAGGTTAGCATTGGCCAGATTTGCCCCCGACAGGTCGGCCCCTTCCAGGTTGGCGTTCACCAGAGACGCTCCCTGTAAGTTCGCGTTGCGCAAATCCACTCCAATCAAATGAGCTTCGTCCAGGTTTGCCCCCGACAGGTCGCAGCCCGCACATTCTCCTGTAAGCAGGAGCTGCTGCACATGGGCAGGATCTGCCGCCCGACCGGGTGAGGCGATCGCCAGGGTGGCCAATACCGCCGCTGCTGCTGTTGTCAGGCTTGTTAATTTCATAGTTGGAACCCCCTTTGGGAGAGTGGTTGAACAAATCGCTCTGTGTTAGAAGCTCTGTATTAGAACTAGCTGACCAGAACTTACTTCTGAAGTTTTCGCGGATATGCAGGCTTAAGGGTGTATAGTCTACTAAGTAAATCTGGGATCGGCTGGATTCCGCAAAGTTAAGCGGAATTTAGTCAGGATCCAGGTAACTTTAAAACCGCACCAACACGGGCTGGAGAGCGATCGCTACAAACCAGCAGCAGCAAGCTGCACGCGGGACTTCAGCACTCCAAGATGGCGCTGACTAAAGCCGGTCAAGCGCTACTTGCTCGGATAGCCTCAGCGATCCTCAGTGATTTAGCCAGCGATCTAGACGCTCGGTCATCCGTAATGGCTCCTGCAGGAGCAGGTGCTACCCATCCCCGGTTTTCCTTTACTGATCCCTTACTTGCTTTTACCTGGAATCCACCTAAAAATCCCGTCAGGGGTCCGGGACTCCAAAAACCTGGGTGAGTTTTCGGATAGGAAGATAGATTCCGCGATTTACCCCTACTTATAGGATATGCCAACCAGCAAGAGAACGCCTCATTCTCTCGAACCATTCTGGTGAGCGATCGCTTCATGAAGCTACCAAAAAGCCTACTTTATAAAATTTGCGTGAAATTAGGCGTTCACCTTTTGGGTTGGATCCGGGAATATTAAAGATACGTCTAATAGAGAAACATTCAGCTACAAAAAATGGGTCAAAAGCGGTGGAAACCAGGAACCTATCTAGGTCGTCTTCTTCCTAATTTCATCAGTAATTTTGCGCTCATGTAAATTTTGTCGATGCAAAAATTGAGTGCCGTTCCCGTTCGCTCGAAATGATGTTTAAACATTTGCAACTAAATTTTCATCCAACCCTTAGGGCCTGATGGTCGAATGTTGTGGTGGCCAAACTTTTTTTCAATCGTTTATCAGGGATCTCCCGCCGTCAAATACCACTGCGCGTGATTCTGACAATCCCCTTTCTCTGTCAGGTCATTCTGGCGGTGGGATTAACGGGATATCTATCATTTCGCAATGGACAAAAAACCATTGATCAGCTTGCCACCCACCTTCAGCAGGAAATCGGCGATCGCATCCAGCAAAAGCTCGAAACCTACCTGGAAACCCCCCATGCTTTAAACCAGCTCAATGCCGATGCCATTCAGATGGGCCTGCTCAATACCGCTAACCTGGAAGGGTTATATCGCCACTTCTGGCAGGAAGTGCAGACGTTTGACACCCTCAGCTCAATCTATATGGGCGATCGCCACGGTTCCGTAGTGGGCATTGGTAGCCTGCCCGATGGCACCCATACCCTGATCGTTACCGAACAGTTTCCCAAACTTGACGTGTCGCGCTACGCCCTGGGGGCGGATGGCGACCAGGGAAAGTTACTGGATACGCTGCCCAATGTGGATGTGCGTACCCGTCCCTGGTTTCAGGCGGCCCAGACCGCGGGCGGCCCGACCTGGAGTCCGCCCTATTTAGACTACGAAACCGAGGAGTTAACAATTTCGGCGGTGCATCCCCTCTATGATGCCGGGGGCACGCTGGAGTATGTGCTGGCCAGCGATCTCTACCTGCGGGACCTGCACGAATTTTTATCGGGTCTCAGCATTGGCCGGTCGGGCGAGGCGTTTATTATCGATCGGGCGGGGCGACTGATCAGTACGTCCACCGCTGACCCGATGATGACGGTGCAGGGGGATACCCCGTTTCGCCTTGCCGCCACCGCCAGCCCCAACGCCATGGTCAGCCAGACGGCCCAGCAACTCCTGGACACCTTTGGCAGCTTTGAGGCCATTAAAGCAAGCGAGCAGCGGCGCTGGCGGCTGGATAAAACCCGCCAGTTTGTCAACGTCATGCCCTTTCAGGATGGCTACGGGCTGGACTGGCTGGTGGTGACGGTGATTCCTGAGTCAGACTTTACCCAGCAGATTGCCGCCAATACGCGCAATACCGTTGCCCTCTGCATGGTGGCCACCCTGGTGACTGTGGGCCTGGGGGTGCTCACGTCCTACTGGATTGCCCGTCCTATCCGCAGGATGGAGGCCGTATCGGATGCGATCGCCCGAGGTAACCTCAAGGAGCGCATTGACGAAACCATTCCCGTCCGGGAGCTGCAGGGGTTGGCCCAGGCGCTCAACCAGATGGCCCAGCAGTTAGAGATCAAAGAAATTGCCCAGCGCCAGCAGGTGGCCGCCGATTTACAACTCTCGGAGGAAAAATATCGCTCTCTGTCGGAAAACATGACCGACGGCATTTACCTGCTCAGTGAAACCTTTCAGTTGGTGTACTGCAATCCAGCAATGGAGGATATTTTTGGGCGATCGCCCGACTTCTTCAAATCTAACTACACCCGCAGCCTGCTACAGTGCATCGACCCGCGCGATCGCGACCTGGTGCGGCAGGCTTTCTTCAGCAGCGGCAATTCCTCCAGCCTGATTCAGGCGGGGTATCGGATTGTGCGCCCCGATGGCAAGCTTCGCTACTTGCGAGACGTGATGCATGTGGTGAGAGACGCCACGGGACGGGTGCATCGCTACCAGGGCATCATCTCCGATATCACTACCCTGCGGCAGGCAGAGGAGGTATTGCGCCGCCAGGCCCGCCGCGAAATGGCCCTCAATCACGTAATTCAAGCCATTCGCCAATCCCTTGATATTGAGACCGTCTTTCAAACTGCAACGGTCGAAACGGCTGCCCTGCTGCGGGCGGAGCAGGTGGATGTGATCAAATATCTGCCGGAGGAACAGGTCTGGCGCAGCGTCCTCAATAGTGCGCCTGCCGACCCCGAAGCTGCCCACCCTGGATTTGAAATGGCTGACAGCAACAATCCCATTGCCACCCGCCTGAAGCAAGGGGGCGTCGTGCGCATCGGTGATTATGGTCGATGGCGCGATCGCCTCAACCTACCTACATCCAGCCCGGAGCCGAGAACCTGGCTGCTCATTCCCATCTGGGTCAACAAAGCCATTTGGGGGGGGCTGAGCCTCCGCTGGGAAGAGCCACTCCAGCAGTGGCCCGATGGCGAAGTGGATCTGGCCTGCGCTGTGGCGGATCAGTTGGCGATCGCCATTCAGCAGTCAGAACTCTACCAGCAGGTGCGTCAGCTCAACAGCTCCCTGGAAAGCCAGGTGCGCCAGCGTACCGCCGAGTTGCAGCGAACGCTCCACTTTGAATCGGCCCTCAAGCGCATCACCGAGCGCATTCGCGACAGCCTCGATGAGGCCCATATTCTCCAAACCGCCATTGATGAGCTGGCCGACAAGCTGGGCATTCAGTTCGGCAACACCATCCTTTACCACCCAGGCTTTCCGGGAGATGATTATCACCTCACGGTGGCCAGTGAATACACGGGCACCTGCCCGGAATTGTCGGGGCTGATTCTGGATGCCGCCGAGTTTCCAGAAGTTGAGCAGACGCTGCTGGCAGGGAGTCAGGTGCAGTTCTGCACCCAGTTGCTACCGAGAGGCGGCTGGCAGACCATTCTGGTTTGCCCAATGCAGGATGAGAGCGATCGCCTCCTGGGGGACATTTTGCTAATCCGTCACCGGCAGGCCAGCTTTGCCGAGGTGGAGGTGGGGCTGATTCAGCAGGTGGCTAACCAGTGTGCGATCGCCATTCGCCAGGCCCGTCTTTACCAGGCCGCCCAGATGCAGGTAAAGGAACTGGAGCGGCTCAATCGGCTCAAGGATGACTTCCTCAGCACCATCTCCCACGAGCTGCGCACCCCCATGTCCAGTATCAAAATGGCGGCCTACATGCTGGAGGTCAACCTGAAAAAGCAGGGGGTTTTGACCGAGGAGGACGATCTTCTAAAGCGCTATTTTGCCATCCTCCAGGACGAATGCCAGCGGGAAACCCAGCTCATCGATAATTTACTGGATCTCTCCCGACTGGACGCGGGCACCGAACTGCTCCAGATCAGCACGGTGCCGCTACAAACCTGGGTGCCCCATCTGGCCGAAGTTTTTCAAGAACGTTGCCGACGGCAGCAGCAGACGCTCTACTTGGATCTGCCCTCTGACTTGCCCACCATCGTCACCGATGAGACCTTCCTGCGGCGCATTTTGATTGAGCTGCTGGAAAATGCCTGTAAGTATACGCCGCCCTATGAGTCCGTCACCCTGAGTGCCTCGGTCAGCCGCTCCCAGTTCACCCTGGCCATCACCAACACGGGGGTGGAAATTCCTCCCCTGGAGCGCGATCGCATCTTCGACAAGTTTTACCGCATCCCCAGCAACGACCCCTGGAAGCATGGCGGCACCGGCCTGGGGCTGGCCCTGGTGAAAAAGCTGGTGCAGACGCTGAACGGCACCATCACGGTTCAGAGTGGGGGCGATCGCACCACATTTGTGGTTAATTTCCCCATCACCATTGAGGTGCCTGAGACGCAGTTGAGTGCCTGAGGAAGGAGGGGAGATCGGCGCATGGGCGGATGGGTGAGAGGGATTGGATGCTTGTTACACTGAAGATTGAGGCGATCGGGGTTTAGAGTAAGGGATAGTCTTTGTCCGATTGCCGCGCCCTTATACTCTCAAGACACTTTTTTGACATGCAGCCAACTGACCCTAGCAAATTTGCCGATGACGCCTGGGATGCCATTGTTAATTCACAGGACGTCACCCGCCGCTTTAAGCAGCAGCAGCTAGAGGTTGAACACCTGGCGATCGCGCTGATCGAGCTGCCCGATGGCGTCGCTGTGACCATTTTGGAAAAGGCAGGCATCCCCGTCCCGCGCTTTAAGCAGCAGCTAGAATCTTTTACCCAGCGCCAGCCCAAGGTTTCCGACAGCGACCAGCTCTACCTGGGGCGCAGTTTGGATATGATGCTGGATCGGGCTGAGGAGGCGCGGCTGACCTGGCAAGACGCCACCATTTCCGTGGGGCACCTGATCCTGGCTCTGACGCGGGACGAGCGCATCGGTCGTCGCCTGTTGCGGGGGCTAAACGTAGACATGGCCCAGCTAGAGGCCGCCGTGAAGTCGGTGCGCAGCACGCAAAAGCTCAGCCAAAAATCTGAACCCGCCAGCGATAGCCAGGAAGACCCGCTGCTGAAGTACGGTCGAGAGCTGACGGAGCAGGCCAGGGCGGGCCGCCTGGATCCGGTGATTGGCCGGGATGAAGAAATTCGCCGGGTGATTCAGGTGCTCTCCCGCCGCACGAAAAATAACCCGGTGCTGATTGGCGAACCGGGGGTCGGAAAAACGGCGATCGCTGAATGCCTGGCCCAGCGCATCGTGAACGGAGACGTGCCCGAATCCCTTAAGAACCGCCGCCTGATTTCCCTGGACATGGGGTCCCTGGTGGCCGGAGCCAAGTACCGGGGCGAGTTTGAAGATCGGCTCCGCTCGGTGCTGCGGGCGGTCACCGAGTCGGACGGGCAAATCGTCCTGTTTATCGACGAACTCCACACCGTTGTCGGCACCGGAGCAGGCCAGGGCAACATGGATGCGAGCAACCTGCTCAAGCCCATGCTGGCGCGGGGCGAGCTGCGCTGCATCGGGGCCACCACCCTGGACGAGTACCGGAAACACATTGAGAAAGATGCCGCCCTGGAACGGCGTTTTCAGCAGGTCTACATCGATCAGCCCAGCGTAGACGATACCATTTCCATCCTGCGGGGGCTGAAGGATCGCTACCAGACCCACCACAACGTCACTATCACCGATGCGGCCCTGGTGGCGGCGGCTACCCTGTCTGATCGCTACATCACCGATCGCTTCTTGCCCGACAAGGCCATTGACCTGGTTGATGAAGCCGCCGCCAAGCTCAAGATGGAAAACACCTCCAAGCCCGAAGAGCTGGAGAACGTGGAGCGGCGCTTGATGCAGCTAGAGATGGAAAAGCGATCGCTGGAAGGCGAAGGCTACAACTCCGGCTTTATGATTGCCTACCGCCCACCCAAGGAAAACCTGGAGCGCATCCAAAAAGAGATTGACCAGCTCAGCCAGGAGCGCGATCGCCTCGCCAGCCAGTGGGAAACCGAAAAGCAGATGCGGGACGCCATCAAAGCTCTGCGGGAGGAGGAGGAGACGCTGCATCGGCAAATCGAGAAAGCCGAGCGTGACTACGACCTGAATACCGCCGCCCAGCTCAAGTACGGACGTCTGGAGGCGGTACACCGCGAGCTAGAAGCCAAAGAAACCAGCCTGATCGACATCCAGGCCCGTGGCTCTGCTCTGCTGCGACAGCAGGTCACAGAGGCAGACATTGCCGAAATCGTCGCGAAGTGGACGGGCATTCCGGTGAACCGACTGCTGGAATCAGAACGGCAAAAGCTCCTCCAGCTCGAATCCCACCTGCACCAGCGGGTGATTGGTCAGGAAGAGGCCGTTGCCGCCGTCGCCGCCGCCATTCGCCGCGCCCGTGCCGGGATGAAAGACCCCGGACGACCCATCGGCTCTTTCCTGTTTCTCGGCCCCACGGGGGTAGGCAAAACGGAACTGGCCCGCACCCTGGCGGAATCCCTGTTTGACTCCGGGGATGCCCTGGTGCGGCTGGATATGTCTGAATACATGGAAAAAAGCTCCGTGATGCGGATGATTGGTGCGCCTCCGGCCTACATCGGCCACGACGAGGGAGGCCAGCTCACGGAAGCAATCCGCCGCCGCCCCTACTCCGTTTTGCTGCTGGATGAGGTGGAGAAGGCCCACCCCGATGTGTTCAATACCCTGCTGCAGGTTCTCGACGACGGCAGGCTAACTGACTCCAAAGGCCGCACCGTTGATTTCAGCAACACCGTCATCGTCATGACCAGCAATATTGGCAGCAGCCATATTTTGGATGTAGCGGGCGATCGCGACAATTACGAAGAGATGCGATCGCGGGTTCTTACCGCCCTGCGCTCCCACTTCCGGCCTGAATTTCTCAACCGGGTCGACGATATTATCCTGTTCCACCCCCTGAGCATGGCCGAACTTCAGCAGATCGTCGGTATCCAGCTACAGCGGGTGCGTCGTCTCCTGGCAGATCAAAAGCTGGACGTGACCATCACCCCCGCCGCCCAAAACTATATTGCCAAAGCAGGCTACGACCCCGTCTATGGTGCTCGTCCCCTCAAGCGGGCCATTCAGCGGGAGGTAGAAAACCCCCTGGCCACCAAAATTTTGGAAAATGCTTTTGCCGAAGGCGACACCATCTTTATCGACTACCAGGGAGACGGCCTGACGTTCAGCTCCACCACCGCCAACGGAGCCAGGGTCGAACCCGAACCCGTCAATCTTTAGGGGCGCGGCACTTCGCAATAACCTTTGGGTCATCTCCCAACGTACTGCCGAAGTGCTGCGCCCCCATAGGGTCTAACTTGAGAACTGGTTTAACCCTGGCTTTCCAGCATTTGCTGAACCTGCTGCTGCAGGCCAGAGTCGCTGCTCACGGCGCGAGCGATTTCCTGGAACCGCTCCACTGCCAGACCTTCGTCAACGATCGCCTGCCGCATTTCTTGCTGCGCTGTCTGTTGAATCTGGGCAATCTGGGTGGCGGCCTGCTCAAACGTTGCTAGCTCTTCGGCGCTGATGTCAGACATCGCGATCGCACCTTCCTCGGTGGGGGCATCCGGTGCCTGCTCGCTGCGCAGGGCCTGCAAAATCTGGCTGAAGCGCTCGGCAGTTAGCCCGGACGATTCGACCACCGACACGGCAGCCTCACGGGATTGGGCCTGGATACCGGAAATTGTCTGCACGGCTTCCACAAACATCTCTAGCTCTTGCTGGCTGATGCTGGCCGGATCAACCATTTCCGGCTGGGGAGCACCCTGGGCATAGAGTGTCGATTCCGGGTTCGCTTGCTGGGCCTGAACGGGCAGGACGGCACTCAGCAGCACCGCGCAGATCGAGCCGGATACGAGAAAGTTTTTCAGCATGTCAAATCCTTTCCATTGGATTGGGCTTTTGCAAGCCCCAGCAGGCCCGACGGATCGCCAGCACCCCTGAGGCCTCACCCCATCCTACCGTTTCCCTCCCGTTTTCGTCGCAATTGTTCAACGAGCTAAGGAGTCCGTGATACAGCGAGCATCCAGCAGCGACAGCCCCCGGTCGGCAAACATGACGCAGTCGTTTAGCCTCGACAGGGCAGGGGTTTCCCGCAGAAGCGCTTCGCGGGCCGCCTGGGCAGCGGCGGGATACTGCTGAATCCATGGCTGATTGCTCAGGTAGGCGGGCTGAAAGGCGTTGCGATCCAGCAGCCAGTGGGTGACGCCGTAGCGATCGACAAAGTTTTGAACGACCGTTGGGTCGGCACTGTACTGGGCGCGAATCAAATCCAGGGTACGCTGGCGAATCTCTGTGTAGTAGCCCGTGTGGTAGGGGATAGCATATTCGCTGCCCGTGAGAATTGACCGTCGGGCAAAACTGGGCAGGTTGTTCACCTCATTGGACAGGGACGCAATCAGGCTGTCGGTGGGTTGCGATCGCAAAAACTCATAAAGCTCAGGATACTGGCCGACCTGGTAGGCCGTAATCGGAAAGCCCGACACCAGAGCCGGATAGCCCAGCACCAGTGCTCCCAGCAGGCCGGTGATGGCCGCTCCAACTAGCCCTCGTCCTGGCGATCGCCCAGCCCCAGCCGTTCGTTTTCCGCCAGCCGCTTTCCCGGCCCAGCGTAACAGGGCATCCACCAGCACCACCAGGGCCATACCCGCCGCCAGGCTTAAAATGATGCGAAAGCTGTGCTGGGTATAGCGGCTGGGCAGGTGCAGGCGAAACAGCAGCAGGTGGGCCGCCACAAACATGGTCAGGGAGGCTATCAGGAGCTGGGGAAGGATGGCAACGGTGGGGCGCACCTCCCGCACCAGGGGAAACCGCTTGGGAAACAGTCCCAAAAAAGGCAGCAGCAGTCCCAACGCATTGGTCACGGGCGTGAGGGCGGTTGCCAGCCGCAAACCGCTGCGCCCCTCCAGCCAGTAGGCCGCCGGATCATCGTCGTAGAAGAAGCGAGAACGGCTACCCGGAAGGGCCAGTTCCGGCAGATCGCGGGCCTCAGCCAGCGTCAGGGTGGGGCCAAACTCGCTGGACTGGAAAGCGTAGGGCAGCAGCACGAAGAAGGCCACCGCCAGCCCCGCCAAACTCAGGAGGCGATCGCGCTTCACGGGCGTCAGCCGCAACCGCCCCCCCTGCCAGCGCCCCAGCCGTAGCGCTAGCACCCCCGCCGAGAGAAACACCAGTTGGGGATAAAATAGCCCCTCCAGGGCAATGGTCACCAGGATGGGGACCAACCGTCCCCGCAGCAGATAATACAGAAACGCCAGCAGCAGCGGATAAATAAAGGCCTTGGGAGTACCCGACACGATCGCATCCGTGATGCCCAGCCCCTGCCCCAAGAACAGTGTGGCGCTGAATGCCGCCGCTGGCACAGGCAGCAGGCACAGACAGGTGGCAAACGCATAGCCCGCCATCACTAAATTGAGGGCCACAGGCAGGAGCTTGTGGAACAGAATGGGAGATAGTCCGACCGCAGCGGCCATCCGGTAGAGGAGCTGATAGCCAGCGGGGGCAACGCTCTGAAAATAGTCGGCAATCCAATCGTCGGGAAAGAGCGCTGGATCGACGAATCGCTGCATCCAAAAGACGTGCTGGCGGGCGTCGTCCTGAATCACATAGGCGGTGCTGAACGCCTCCGGCAGCGCCATCAGGCTGTAGATCAGCACCATGCTGAGACTGAGGAAAAACCAGAACAGGGTTCGCGGTGAGGAGAGTCGCAAACTTGGAGCAGTGAGAAAGGTATGGAGATGCCGTATCATCGCGATCGCGCTTTGTTTTCAAATCCAGTTAATCAGGTGTCAGCAGCATACCAAAAAGTCAGGTAGGGGAAGGAATGGGGGTGGTGAATGGGCAGGCGAGCAGGTGGGTGGATGGGTAGATGGGTGGCTGTGAAATGGGTGGCTGTGAAAGCGCTACCAGGGTGGAGTGGGGTGTTCATCAGCGCGCTGGTGCTGCGGGTGTGGGCGATCGCCGTTCCCCTCAATGCAGACGAAGCCAAGTGGCTGTCGCGGGGGGTGCTGTTCTGGAAAGGGCTGCTGGCGGGTAACCTGGCGGAGACTTACCAGAGTCCCCATCCGGGGGTGCCCAATATGTGGCTGTCGGGGCTGGGAATGCTAATCAATTGCCAGCTCAGCCAGATTTTTCCCGATCTGTTTGCTGCCCACCAGCCCAACGAACTGGGAGCCTGTACCGAAACGCTGCCCTTTGCGGTGGGGCTGTATATCCTGCCGCGATTGCTCCAGGCGATCGCCACTTCGGCCTGCATGGCGGCGTTTTATGTCCTGACCCGGCGATTAATGGGAGGGGCGATCGCCCTGATTGCCACCGTGCTCTTGCTGCTGGAGCCGTTTTTCCTGGGCTACCAGCGGTTCATCACCACCGATGCTCCCCATGCGGATTTGGGGAGTTTGTCCCTGCTGCTGTTTCTGCTGTACCTGCGGCAGGGCGGCTCCACTCCCCGTCGTCCGACCCGCCGTCTGCTGGTCGCCTCCGGGGTGTTGATGGGCGGTTCAGTAGCGGCCAAAATCATCGCCCTGTTTGCGGTACCGGCGGTGGGCCTGTGGGCAGTGCTGACAGAACTGGGCCTGTGGACATCCCGTTTTCCCCGCCAGGGTTGGCGGCGGCGCAGTATCGAGATGGGCATCTGGGTGGCGGCCCTGCTGGTGGCGCTGGTGGTGATCTGGCCAGCGCTGTGGCTGCAGCCCGGCTATACCCTCAACCGTCTGTCGGAGGCCCTGCTGGAGGAGTCGGGCCGGGGCTATTTCTTCTTTCAGGGTGAGCTGACCCATGCCCCTGGCCCCATGTTTTACCTAGTGGCGATCGCCCTCCGGCTTTCTCCCTGGCTGCAGTTGGGCTGTTTGGCCTGTTTGGTCACGCTACTCATTCCCCACATCCGCCGCCAGCTCAGTATCGCCCCGGATTTGCTGGCTCTGGGGCTGGCGACACTCTGGTTTGTGGGATGTCTTTCGGTATCCACCACCAAGCTCGATCGGTACCTGAGCTTTGTCATTCCGCTGCTGGCCATACTGGCGGCGGCGGGATGGAGCTTTCTGGCGGTGGCGGTGCGATCGCACCTGCAAACGCGCCTGCCGCCGGTGTATTTTCAGTGGCCTGTGGCCCTATCGGTGGGAGTGGCGACGGGTCTGGGCCTGGGGCAAATGGTTTTCCTGCTGCCCCACTTTCCCTACTGCCTCACCTACTTCAATCCCCTTTGGGGCGGCAGTGCAGCGGCGCAGCAGCTGATCATGGTGGGCCAGGGGGAAGGGCTGGATCAAACGGCGGCATGGCTCAACCCGCAGCTCCAGCCAGGTGAACCGCCCCGTTCGGAACTGCCCCCCAGCCAGCGGGAAATGACCGTCGCCAGTTGGCATCGGTCGGTATTGGCCGCTTATTTCCATGGCAAATCTTTGCTCATTCCCCAGGACGAACTGCCCGACCGCGACTTTTGGGAACAGGCCCATCGCATCGTGTTCTACCAGAATCAGCTCCAGCGGCAGTTGCCCAGTCCGGAGTTTATTCAATATTTTGCCGCCCAGCCACCGCTCCACTCCGTGCGGCTCCACGGTATCGACTATGCGGTCACCTATGCGGGGCCGGTGCCCCTGGCGGCAGATCTGGCACACATTCAGTATCCGGTCAGCGCCAATGGCGCGAATGTGGTAGATGCGGTAGATGCGGCGGGGCGAGCTATTCCCTCCCCTGTTCGGCTGTTGGGCTACGACCTCGATCAACCCACGGATGGTTCCCAGTCCTTGACCCTGACACTTTACTGGCAAACCCGCAGGCGGCTACGGTCAGATACACGGGTGCGCATTGAGGTGGGCGATCGCCAGCAGCCCATTTTTCAGACTACGCAGCCCATCCTGGGGGGCTTCTATCCTGGTAAAAACCTGCCGCCTGAGCAAATTTGGCGTGATGTGCATCCCCTGGCGATCGCCCCTGAACTGATCACTCCGGAGGTAAAAATTCATATTGCCTGGCAGACCCCTGAATGATCGAAACCGCTCATTATGATCCGGAAAGGGAGGCGCACCGTTGAAGATTAAAACTGTGGAGGGAGTTATGGGTTGTATCGGGAACATTAATGCGGCTGGGCTTGTCTGACTGTTTGGATGGGCTAGAGGAACTAATCGTCGTGGGGCTGGCACCTGGGGCAAAGGTTCCCACCTAGTCGGTGGTAGTATTTAACATGTGACATTGGGGTCATGACATTCATTTTTTTGGTAGACCTGACCAAAAATTTGATCCGTTGCCGTTGACGTGATCAGTCCGGTCAGCAGCAGAACACTAACACTGAGCCGCTGGATGCGGAGTGTTACCTTTTTCCTCATCATAGTTTGGGTTACCTTGTCATAACTTCAGGTAGGATTCCCAGCAAGCCAGCACTGATCGCAAAGGCTACCAGCTCTGTGGCCTACGGGGATTACTGATTGGTTCGTTAATTTCAGTGTGCCCAATGATACGAAGATTTTCCCCGGCGATCGCAATAAAGTGGCGATTTTTCAAATGATCGCTTTCGCCTTAAAGAAGTAATAGATTTTTGCTTAATCAGGCGGATTCCCTGGCTGTGGCTTGATAATCATCACAGATCCCTAGTCAGGGTTCCTGCTTAAAGCGGGACAAGATTAGCGGTGCGCCCCACCGTCCCGCCTTAAGTCGATACCCCCTATTCAGATGGAGGTGCGATGGGCAGGCGTACCTTGAAGCGAGTGCCCACCCCTTCCTCACTGGTGAACGCAATATCTCCCCGGTGCAGTTCGACGATTTGCTGGACGATTTGCAAACCCAGCCCGGTGCCCTGAATGGTGGAGACGTTACTGCCTCGGTAAAAAGATTCAAACAGGTGGCGCTGGTCTTCGGGGGGGATGCCAATGCCGCGATCGCGCACTTCAATTTGCACCGAGCGGGACTGGTAGGTCAGGATGATGTCCACCAGGGTAGTGGGGTCAGAGTATTTGAGGGCATTGGATAGAAGATTGACCAGGAGCGATCGCAGCAACTTTGGGTCGAGCACAACGCGCCCATGCTCTCCCAATTGGCGCAGCACAATTCGCTGCCCCTGGTCGCCACTAAGCCGCATCTCCTCAATCAAATCGGCACAAAACTTACCCAGATCAAGCGGTTGGGGGTTAAACAGCAGCTTACCCGATTCGGCCTGTCCCACGGTGAGAATGTCGTCAATGAGCTGCACCATGGCTTGAATCGCGGTTTGAATCCGCTGAAAGTAATCCTGCCGCTTGGCCTCAGTTGCCTGTTGGCCAAAGCGTTGAAGCAGCTCCACCGAGGTTCTAATCACCGTCAGGGGCGTGCGAAATTCGTGGGACACCATGGCAATAAAGCGAGATTTTAACTCCCCCAGGTCTTTCTCCCGCTGCAGGGCCTGGCGCACATCGTGCTCCACCTGTTGGCCCTCACGAATGAGCTGCTCACGGATGCGGATGCGCTCTATCATCATTCCGAAGACGCGGGCCAGGTGGTTCATCTCATCGGGGAAACGGGCATTGGGGGATGGAAATAGGGAATGGTCATAATTGCCAACTGCAATTTGCTCGGTTGATGCCGAAAGTTGGGTCAGTTGGCGGGTGAGGGTGGTGGCGATGCCGTAGATCAAAATAAATAGCACGCTGTAAGTCACCCCAAAGGCCGTCACCAGCCGTCGGCGGAACCGCTGCTGGAGCTGTACCACATAGCTCGCTTCAATATCCAGGCCCAGCACCGCCACCACATTGCCACTTTCATCCAGAAGGGGGGCGGCGGCTGAGAGCCAGGTTCCCCAGCGATCGGTGTAGATGTCGGGAAACTCCACCAGGGTCTTTTGCTCAAGCACCTGGATTCCCCGCACGCTGGGGATGTCAGACTCCAGAAATTTACTGGCTTTTTGGGGGTCATACCTGGCCCAGAGATCCACCAGGTAGATCAGCTCAAGTTCCCCAGGGGCAACGGCAGAAGGGCCGACCCGGCGATTTGCCTGGGAGTTGCCGATGATGAACGAGTAGAACCAGGCCTGGGGTTCGGTCTGGTGAACGGCGTCAAACCAGGCAAGCTGTCGCTGGTAGCGTTCGTCGTCGGAAAAGCCTGTGGCGTTGGGCTGACCATCGGCATAGAGGGACAGCAGCTCGTCCACATCCACCCCTTTGGCTGCTCCCAGCAGGGTTTCCTGCATGTCCTTGCGGAGTCGAGCGATCGCTTCCTGGGTGGCAAAAATGTAAAACCAAAAGAAGACAGCGACAAAGACGAGGCTAAAAGAAACTGTGAACCAAACCAGCAGCTTGGTGCGTAGACTGACAAACCGCGATGGGTTTGGCGTCGGGGGCAAGCTGTCCAGGCGGCGGGGTGAGCGGCGCGGAGATTGGGTCACAGACAGTTTGAATGGATGAATAGCGGGAGCGATCGCAGAATCAGAAACGCATCAGTGCGTTGTCAACGGGAATTTTTAGGTAAAACCCGTACAAGACTGGTCTCATTTAAAGCAACTGAGCTAGAGGTTAACTTTACCAATTCTTGATCAAAACAACCAGCCGTTTAAACCAAGATCCATCATTACCTCCGGGGGACTCCCGCTATACCCGAAGGGTTAGCGGCGAGGGGGATAGGAGCGGATATTGAGGGGACATCGAATCCCCTCAATATCCCGGAACCGTTGTGATACATAGATTCCACCTGTTTTTTCGTGCTAGAATAGTACAATGATTCTCACCTGCCAGTACCGTCTCAATCCAACCCCTGAACAGGCATCCATGATGAAAACCTGGGGCGAATTGCTGCGTCGGCACTGGAATTATGCGCTGGGTCAACGGCTCGATTGGCTGAATCAAACTCGGTGCCTGCATGTCGCCCGTCAGCGCAGAGAGTTTCATTATCAGGTCGCTCACTGGCTTTGCCAGTCCTACGACCTGATTGCCTTCGAGAACCTGAACATCAAAGGGCTGGCCCGTACCCGACTGGCTAAGTCTATTCTCGATGCCGCCTGGGGCGGTTTCATCAACATC
>JAYKGU010000141.1:0-23881 GCA_035285585.1 Synechococcales cyanobacterium | reverse complement strand
GAGTTTGTACTCGTAGGTGAGATTCAGCATAGTTCTATTGTACTCTATGGCTGAAGAAAAAGTATCGGCGTTTATTCAGAAAAGCCGTCCCAGAAGGACGGGGCTTGTATCCCATTATTTTTGGTCATGGCTCAATCAGTGCGGGTGACTCCAGCGGGTGGCTCCAGGGAATTGCTTCCAGGGAATCAGGGTTCCAGTTGGAGTATAACCCTTACAGCGGGTTGGGGTCAGGAACCTTGGGCCAGGTAAAGTGAAAAGCGGTGCCCTGACCCAATTGAGACTTGACCCAGATGGTGCCGCCCTCCATTTCGACAATTTTTTTCACCAGGGACAGACCAATGCCCGTGTTGGCAGCCGGGTTGCGGGACGGGAGGGTTTGAAAGATGCCAAAGATGCGTTCGTGGAAGTGGGGGTCGATGCCGGGGCCATCATCGGTCACGGTGAATTCGTAAAAAGATTCCTGATCCTGGACGGCAATGGTGATCTGGCCATCGGGGCGATCGTGGTGCTTGATGGCGTTGCTCACCAAATTGGCAAACACCTGGTGCAGCAGCAGGCGGCGGGCCGTCAGGGTGGGCAGGTCAGTGGCCAGATGGATGGTCATGCCATCGGGTGGGGCCAGGGAATCCAGCACATCCGCCAGCAGGTCGCCCACGTTCACCCGCTCAAAGGGGACGTCTGCCCGCCCCGCCCGCGAGTAGCGCAGCAGGCCGCTAATCAGGGCCTCCATGCGGGCCACCCGCTGCCGCAGCAGGGTCATCTGCTCCTGATTTTCTGGCAACAGGCGCTCCTGCAGGTCTTCCTCGATCCACGTGGATAGGTTGGCGATCGCCCGCAGCGGTGCTTTGAGGTCGTGGGACACCACGCGGGCAAACTCATCCAGTTCCCGGTTGCGTTCCTCCAGCCGCAGCTTGGTTTGGGTGAGGAGCTGGTTGGCCTCCGTGAGCTTGGCGGTTTGGGTTTTGAGGGCGGTTTCGGTTTGCTTGCGCTCGGTAATGTCCATCACAGTGCCAAGGATGTGCTCCACCTGGCCCATCTCTCCGATAACGGGACGGCCTTTGCTGTAGACAAACCGCACCTGCCCGTCCCGCCGCCGAATGCGGTGATCCATTTCAAAGGCATTGCGAATCTCAAAGGCGTCTTGAAACAGTGCCCGCACCCAGGGGCGATCGGCTGGATGAACCTGGCGGTAGAGCTGGGCCACGGTCACGGATTGCGCTGGCGGAATGCCAAAGATGCGGCGGAGTTCTTCTGAGCAGGTGAGGATTTGCTGCGCCACATCATAGTCCCAACTGCCTAACTGGGCTAGCTGCTGGGATTCGGCCAACTGGGCCTGCTGTTCTTCCAGGGACAGCAGGGAAGACTGGAGCTGCTTGGAGATTTGGTTGAAGGCGATCGCCAGTGCCCCCAGCTCATCATTGCGGTCAGTGGCGATCGGTTCGCTCCGGTTTCCAGCGGCAACATCGGTAGCTGCCGCCGCCAGGTTGGCCACGGGGCGCACAAACCAGCGGGACAGAATCCAGCCCACCCCCAGGGAAACCCCCAGCGCGACCAGGGCCAGGGCGATCGCCGACTGGCGGCCAGCCCCCGCCGTAGGAGCCAGGTCGGACTCGGTTAACACCACCACAATCAGCCAATCAATCCCCCGCGTATCGAAATAGGGCAACACCTGGAGAAAGTGGCGATCGCCATTCAGCCGCACGTCAAACTGCTGGCTCCCCTCAATATTCGTCAGCTCGCCAAACTCCTTCCACAAAAACCGGGCGGTGGATCGGATGCGGGGAGAGAGGCTCTCGGTAGCCTGGAGGCGACTGGCTTCCTGTGCGCCCCGCACCTCATAGGGGGTTTCAGCGGTGGATGTGGCCACCAACTGGCCCGATCGCTCCATGATAAACACTTCTCCCGAATCCCCCACCCGCAGGCCACTCAGGAACTGGTTGATATCCGACAGCATCAGGTCGGTAATGGTGACGCCTTGAAAAATGCCCAGGGGGTCATACAGGGCACGCACGGCGGAAATGACGTAAATGGGCTGGGAGGAGTAGGTAAAGATCTCCGTCCACAGCCCCTCATCCGTCT
This sequence comes from Synechococcales cyanobacterium, assembly GCA_035285585.1. Taxonomy (GTDB): domain Bacteria; phylum Cyanobacteriota; class Cyanobacteriia; order CAKZMO01; family CAKZMO01; genus JAYKGU01. The sequence continues at coordinate 21,802 of JAYKGU010000141.1, read as the reverse complement.
GCTGGCCCAGGGCATACCAGGGGCGCACCCGGGGGTCGTAGTTGGGCTTGCCCGTATAGACCAGGATGGTGGGATTTCCATCTTCATCCGCAATGTACATGTGCAGCTTGCCTTCGGGGGAGTCGGCATCGCGGTGCCCCAGGCGAAAGGCGTTGTCGCGGCGATCGCCCGCCACATAGGCCCCATCCTCGCGACCGAAACCAATGGAGCTGAGGGAATCATAGGTTTGAATTTGTCGCCAGAAGCGCAGCTCCAGCCCGCGAATATTGTCCAGGTCAAGCTGGCCCAGGCGGGCGGCGTCGGCGTTGATCTGATTGACCAGATGGGGCGTTTCCAGGAACAGTTCCAGGCGATCGTAAACCTGGCTGCTAATTTCCGTGCGCAGACGGGTCGTCACATCCTCAACTGCCCGCTGACGAAACCAATAGGACAGCCAGGTAGTGGCTCCAATCACCAGGGCTACCTGCAGGGCGAAGGGTACCGTCAGAATCAGGGTAAACATCACCTGCAGGCGCGATAGCCGCTGCGGACGCTGGTGCTTTGGGTGGGGCTGGGACGGATGAAACTGTTGGACGTCAGGACTCATCGAACTTATCAAAATTCTCCCAATTTTCCCACCATTTCAGGAGAGGTGAAATCAGCCTCTAGCTAGATCCGAAGCTAAAACACCTCAGGAGATTTTTAGGGAAAAAATTACCTTCCGGTTGAACGACTGGTAGGGGTGAATGGCCATTTGCCCGCTAATCTTGTTCTGCATTAAGGGAAAACCTGCCCAACGAAGGTTCAAAAAATAAAAACCAGTGGGGTGTGCCCCCCATCGGAGGGCGCACTCCACCATAGCTACGTTTACTTATGACTACCTACTTATCCGGTTCAGGCATCAGGAGTTCGTATTCATATAAGTAATGCGATAAAAAACGCCGTGTCCCTGCTGACCCGTTATTGAAGCAGTCGAGGTGCGTTCCCCGACGATCGCTTCGGTTAGGAGATTTCCAGGAAAAAACTTACCCTCGGTTGAACGGTTGGTAAGGGCAAATGGCCATTTGTCCCTACGTCGTCCGGTAGGATCATTCTCAAAAATCTCCCTACTTGTGGCCACTGACTTGATTAACCTGTTACTTGCTGACCCAGTATTGATGAGAACTATGCATCCCCCCCTGGCAAAGATTGCGGTAATTGGCAATAACTGGTTTCCCGACAAACCGGGCGGCCTGGATCGGTATGTCTATGAGCTGGTACACACGCTAGCAGCGGCGGGCCACGAGCTTGACCTGTTTGGACTGGGGCTACCTGCCCAATCCCCGGTGCCTTTGGTTCACCTCCACAACCTGGCCGACCCGGAGGCTTCCCTGGGGCGCAGGTTAGCTGCCGCTTACCGCAATCTCAACTGCCTCAGGTCAGCCGGAGCAGACGCCATCAATCTTCACTTTGCCCTTTACGGGCTGGCGGCGCTGCCCTACCTGCCGCAAAATGTGCCCATCACCTGTACCTTCCACGGCCCCTGGGCCATTGAAAGCCAGAAAGAAGGGGGCGGCAAACTCAGCGTCTGGCTGAAGCAGCAGATGGAAAACCGGGTCTATCGGCGCTGCGATCGCTTCATTGTGCTCAGCAAAGCCTTTGGCCAGATCCTCCATCAGGAGTATGGAATCGCCTGGGATAGAATCCACGTTATTCCCGGCGGTGTGGATACCCATCGGTTTGCCCACAGCCTGTCTCGCCAGCAAGCTCGCGAACAGTTGGACTGGCCCCAGGATCGCTTTATTCTCTTCACCCCCCGCCGCCTGGTGCATCGCATGGGGTTGGATAAGTTACTCAGCGCGATCGCCCAGCTTGGCCCACAGAAGTCAAATCTCTGGCTGGCGATCGCCGGTAAAGGCCCTTTGCGGGAAGCGCTAGAGCAGCAGGTATTAGACCTGGAACTTGAGGATCAGGTCAGGTTTTTGGGATTTCTCCCCGACGAGCAACTCCCCCTTGCCTACCAGGCGGCTGACCTGACGGTGATGCCCAGCCAATCGTTGGAGGGCTTTGGCCTGGTGCTGCTGGAATCCTTATCTAGTGGGACTCCCACCCTCTGCACACCCGTGGGCGGCATGCCGGAGGTGATTGCCGGTTTCTCTCCAGAATTGATTACCGCTTCGCCTCAAGAAGGGGCGATCGCCACCACCCTTGATGCAATTCTCACGGGTCAGATTCCCCTACCAGGTCGGGATGCCTGCCGTGAGTACGCTTCGACCCACTTCAGTTGGCCGACCATTGCGGATCAAATTAAGCAGGTTTTATTACGGCAACCTTGAAGGCAAGCTGAGATATAGACATGGGGAGGGATTTTTGATAAAGGCTGGGGGGTATCAACTTAAGGCGGGAAAGTGGGACGCGCCGCGCCCCACTTTCCCGCTAATCTTGTCCCGCTTTAAGCGAGAACCCGAGGCTGGGTTTCCTGGCAGGAGTTGGATCAGTGAATTTTGTTAGTTGGGACTGCCGCAGTTGGATAGTTTTGTGGGTACACAGCGCTCACAAAGCTACCCAACTGCATAAGCCCTGAGTATGAATAAAAGTTGAGATGAATCATGACATTCATAAATTTATACCAATTGCCTGGGCAAAACATAGCGCAAAAGCCCAAAAAGATGGAGCTTCTGGAGACGCTTAGAGGGATTGCTGCTCTGCTAATCGTTGCATTTCATGCTACCGGCTTATTCAAGCTTAAGTTTGACCAGGCATTCCTGCTGTCTTTATGGGGATTTGGGGATTCAGGAGTGGACTTTTTCTTTGTTTTAAGTGGATTCCTACTAACCCTAACTAGCTTTAAGAACATTGGCGTAAAAAGTGAGACGCGCCACTTTTTACTCAAGCGATTTATCCGAATTTATCCTTTTTACTGGCTGATCAACTTTTTCATTATTCCGATATACTTTTTGATGCCATCCTTTGGGAAAGGACATGAGCGAAATATTGGTTCAATTGTTAAGTCATTACTTCTACTGCCCCAGGAAAACTCCCCCGTCCTTGTCGTAGCCTGGTTTCTCAGCCATATTGTCTTTTTCTACCTGATGTTTGCCGTTCTAATGGTAGCGAAACCTAAAATATCTTTTCCTGTTATTTTCTCTTGGCTTGCATTATCTGTCGTTTTTATCCTGGTTGACTTCAAATCAGGTTTTACCTATTTCGAAGAATGCCATTTTCTAGTAAAATTCTTATTGTCTTATCACAACCTGGAGTTTGCTTTGGGTTGCCTGGTAGGAATTTGGTTTCAGAAAGCCGAAGTTAATACAGAAGTATCACTCTTGATGCTGTTAATAGGGGTGCTGTCATTTTTGTCGCTGGGCTTAGCCGAAGTCTTTATCTTTCAGGAAAGCCTTAAAGATTTTCAATATTATGACTGTCTTGCTTATGGGGTGCCGTCAATATTTATAGTTGGTGGAGCAGCTTACTTAGAAGCAAACAGATCCATTAAGGTAAACAGCTTTTTTTTAACCCTTGGAGCTGCATCTTTTTCGATCTATCTGACCCATTACCCATTTTTATCGATATTTATAAAGGTTGTGCAGGCAAGCGGAATTAGAAACCCTGCATTTTTAACGCTGGCAATGCTTTTTGCCTGTGGAGTTACCGTTTTGCTTGGGTGCCTCATCCATTTGTATGTGGAGAAAAGACTAGTTTCTATCTTGAGAAATAAATGGGTACCTAATTGAAGATGAGAATCCTATTTCTTGATCAAAGTGGCAAACTGGGCGGTGCTGAGCTTTGCCTGGCCGACATTGCCCAGGCCTTTGGGCAAACCTGCTTAGTGGGAGTCTTTGCCGAGGGTAACTTTCCCGACCACCTGCGCCAGCTCAATATTCCCGTCAAAGTGCTGGCCGAACAAACACTGGAGGTGCAGAAAGCCAGCGGCTTGCTAACCGGGCTGAAAAGCCTCAACAAACTCCTTCCCCTGGTCGCCACCGTCACCCAATTGAGCAAAGCCTACGACCTGATCTACGCCAATACGCAAAAAGCGCTGGTGGTGGGGGCGATCGCCAGTTTTTTGAGCGGGCGACCCCTGGTCTACCACCTCCATGACATCGTTTCCCCCGACCACTTCAGTGCCACCAATCGCCGCATTATTGTAACCCTGGCCAACCGGGCCGCCCTGGTAATTGCCAACTCCCAGGCCAGCCGCGATGCGTTCATTGAGGCGGGGGGGCGGAGCGATCGCCTGCATGTAGTGTACAACGGCTTTCATCCAGCGCTCTATGCCAGTCAAACCGGGGACGATACTTGCTCCGCACAGGCAAGCCAGCGCCTCCGCCAAACGCTAACAGCCAACCTGCCCTCTGCTGCGCCATTCATCGTCGGCCACTTCAGTCGCCTCTCCCCCTGGAAAGGGCAGCACATCCTCATCGAAGCCCTGCAGCACTGCCCGGATCACGTTGTCGCCCTCCTGGTGGGGGATGCCTTGTTTGGGGAGCAAGACTATGTCCAGCAGATCCATCGGCAGGTAGAAGCGCTCCAACTGCAGCACCGGGTACACTTCCTGGGCTTCCGCTCCGACATTCCCCAACTGATGGCCGCCTGCGATCTGGTGGCCCACACCTCTACCGCCCCCGAACCCTTTGGTCGCGTCATTGTGGAAGCCATGCTCTGCGGCACCCCCGTCGTCGCTGCCGCTGCTGGGGGGGCGGCTGAATTGGTTGACCACGGCAGCACCGGCTGGCTCAGCCCCCCTGGTGAGGCTGAGAAACTGGCGGAGGTCATTAACCTGGTGTGTGCCCAATCGGATGGGGCGCGGGCGATCGCCCAAAAAGCCCAGCAGCAGGCTCAGGTGCGCTTTAACCTCACCCACACCAATCAGCAAATCAAACATTTGCTTAATCAAATTAAGAGGGTGTCTGAAAAGTCTGGCCTTGGCTAGCAAAGCTCACTGGATCCCCCTAACGGCAAACCTGAACCGTTGATAGAGGCTGGATTCTACCCAGGGCAAGGTGTAGCGGCTCTGCATTTTACCTAAGCTTAATAGAGAAAGCTTATGAATTGCAGATACCAAGGAACTTTTATGGAACTCCTTTCTTTGTTCAACATCAAACGCCTCCGCTCCGCTGGATTGGTCGGCATTGCTGCAGGTAGCCTGCTGGCTGGGGCTTCTGTCATTGCCCAGAAAGCTGTTGCCCAAACCTCGGCTGTCAACCCCTGCCCCAGCATTTATTACGAAGAACCCTTTGACTCCAACGTTCTCGTTCCTGCAGGTTGTCCGCTCAACTCCTACAGCCGCGTTGTAGGAGAGACCCAGGATCCTTCCGTTGGCACTGGGATCCCTGTGCAGACGTCACCCCAGGGAGGCTCAGTCGAATACGGTGCTGAGGGAGTCGCCGCCGATCTACCCCCCATTGCTGTTGTACCTCCTATGGATGGAACGGTGGACGTGCGCCTTGTGAATGGCACCAACGCCTTGATTACCTACGAAGTGACGGGTGAAACCCAGCGCCGATATCTTCAGGCCCAGGAAGAGACGACCCTGCGAGGCATCTCTTTGCCTGCCACCATTACAACGGTTCGCCAGGATGAAGGACTGGTGGACATCATTCCAATCAGCTCTACCGATGGCATGCTGGAGCTTTCCATTGAGGAAGATCGGGGGCTGGACGACACCCAGGGCGTCATCCGCATTCAGCCGGACGGCCAAGTGTTTGTCAACTAATAGGCATTTAGCCTAGATAAAGCAGTATCCCTGTAGGGGCGAATGGCCATTCGCCCCTATGGCGCGTTTAGAGAAGGCGTTGCAACGGAGGCACAGCCCCTATGAGAAAGAGGCCAAGCAATACGATGATGGCTGTGGTGCTGGGTATATTAGCCCTATTTGGTATTTATATTGTGGGTACCCTCTTGCTGGAAGCACGGCAGGATGCCGATGTGGACGAAGTTAGTGCGGTCGGAGGCGTTGGCATACCTGTAGGGAGCACGCATCGCCCCCCTGCTTTCCAGATCAGCCCTTAAGCCCTTTACTTTAGAGGCCACCAGGAGACTTTGTCGCGGGTGGCCCCATAGACCTCTTTCATGCCCTCGGGGTCGAGAATGCACAATAAATCACTGCTGGCATCAGACTTGATGGATTTCAGCAGACCCACTTGAGTCATCCCCTTGAGTACCTGCTCAACCGTACGGTGATTCAATTGGCTGGCACGGGCAATCAGATCAACTGGCAGATCGAACACGTAGGTGCCATCAGGTTCGGGCTGGCTACCGAGCGATCGCTCCTGGTAAATTAAAGCCCTCAACAGAGCGGCCACTGCCTGCGGGGGGTAAGTGCTGCAGTTGAGCAGGTGGTACTGAAACTTTTCTCGCAGCTCAAACAGGAGGCCAAAGCGCTGGCGAAACAGCTCGTGCTTGTTATAGATGGCTTCTACCAGCGCCACGGGAATTTTAATGACATCGGTGGTTTTATAGGCTTCTACCAGACTGGGAAAACCCCTCAGCACCAGACCGTGGCTGAAGGGTAAGTTCTGAGCGCCAAAGCAGCCGCCGGGGTAGGTCAGGGCAATGATGCGGTCGAGGGGTGTACTGCGAATGACCACTGGCCCCCCTTCTAGAACAACATACAGATGTTCCAGATGGGAATTAGGGCGAAAGGCGGTATAGATCGGTCGGTTTGAGTAGAGCTTTTCTTGAATGAGCTGGTCGGCTGGCAAATGGTCCGAAAGCCAGGACACATCCAAATCTTTAAAGAGGACATTGCTTTCGGTAAGCTGAGCGACAATGTCCCGACGTTTAGGCTGCTTGGCTTTAGCTGCCATGCTGGCTCTCCTGACACAAGACCTATTCTATTCTGCCACGAAGCTCAGACGTGTTTTACGTGTATTAGGTAATATTTTTAAGCTGAGCTAAATTCGTTTGAAATTTATTTGCGATCGCAAACGCAGAGAACCTCGTCAACCCTGATTGAGTGTCGGTCGAGATTTGTCAACCAGGTATTCTCGGAAACCAAAAAAGTAAATCGAACCTTTATTAACCGAGAACAAAAAGTTCACACAGTGCGTCTCTTTACCTGTCGTGAGCAAAGCTACGGAAGTCTTTATGTCAGCTTTATCAATTTTCGCCCTGTCTTACACCGCGATCGCCCTTACTTTTGCAGCCAGTTTAATCTACGCCTTCCTCAAAGATGGCACCACCCCCAAATCCGATTCCACTTCATGGCTGGTGATCGCCGTAGGGAGCGCTTTCTGGGCGATCGCCCTACCCATCTCCCTGATCCATCGGTACGGTTCCTCCTTCAGCGTGAGCAACAGGTTCAGCTCCATCCACCCTCAGCAGGGTCACTACTCTGCTCTGTAAAACCCCCCACAGGGCATCCTTCTACATGGCCAGCATTTGGTAGGCTAGACCTCAGGGCAAACCGTGTGCCCGCTTAAATCTCTGGCTAAGGCAAGGTTCATGTATCCACCCGTTGATCCCATCATCTTTGAGTTTGGTCCGCTGTCGCTGCGCTGGTATGGCCTGCTCATGGTGACGGCAATTCTGGTCGGCGCGGCGGTGGCCAGCCGCTACGTGCAGCGTCACGGGCAGAGTGCCGACGACTTTTGGGACATGCTGATTTGGGTGCTAATTCCGGCGTTTATCGGGGCGCGGCTCTACTATGTGTTCATCCAATCCCCCCGCAGCCAGGACGGCATTGGCTACTATCTGCAAAATCCAGGGGAAATTCTCAAGGTCTGGAGTGGTGGCATCCATATATTTGGTGCATTTTTGTTTGGCAGCCTGGCGCTGTTTCTCTACACCCGACTGCGGAAGCTCCCCACCCTGCTCTATCTAGACGCCGTTGGGTTGGCGCTGCCCCTGGCCCAGGCCATTGGCCGCTGGGGAAATTTTATCAACCAGGAGCTTTACGGCCCGCCCACGTCGCTGCCCTGGGGGCTGCGCATCGATCCCAACCGGCGCATTAGTCCCTACGACGACCTGGCGACCTACCCCGAAAGCATTCGCTTCCATCCTTTATTCCTTTACGAATCCATCTGGAACTTTATCGGGTTTGGCCTGATTTTCTGGATCTCCCGGCGCTTTGAGCGGCAGTTGCGCCCCGGCGACCTCGCCCTGCTCTATTTGCTCTGGTATCCCTTTGGCCGTTTCTGGATTGAGTTTCTGCGCACCGATTCCTGGTTTTTCCCCGGCACACCGTTCAATGTGGTGCATGTGCTGAGCGCGATCGCCGTGGTAACCGCTGTCGGAATGCTGTACTGGCGGCACCGGCTGCCGGTGCGGACATAGTTGATGAAGACTGGGGGGAGCAACGGGAATGTCTGAGTCACCACGTCTGGTAATTATCGGCCTGGACTGCATGGAGCCGTCCCTGGTATTTGAGCGGTGGCGGCAAGATCTGCCCAACCTGTCGCGGCTGATGGCGGCAGGCAGTTATGGGCGGCTGGAGAGCAGCATTCCCGCCATCACCGTTCCGGCATGGAGCTGCATGATGAGCGGGCGCGATCCGGGGGAGCTGGGGATCTATGGCTTTCGCAATCGGCGCGATCGCCAGTATCACAATATGGCCATTTCCGATGGGCGGGCGGTGCAGGTGCCGCGCCTGTGGGACGTGCTGGGGGAAGCGGGCTGGCGGGTTGCCGTGCTCAGCGTTCCGGGCACTTCACCCCCCTACGAGGTGAATGGCTCCCTGGTGTCCTGCTTTCTGACGCCCAATCCGGAGGTGCCTTACACCCATCCGCCAGAGCTGGCCCAGCAGATTCACCAGTGGCTGCCCGACTTTATGCTGGATGTGCCCCAGTTCCGCTCCCACGATAAAGACCGCATTCTGAAAAACATTTACGACCTGTGCGACCAGCGCTTTCACCTGGCCACTAAGCTGTTGGAGCAGGAGCAGCCCGACTTCCTGATGCTGGTAGACATGGGAGTCGATCGCATCCACCACTCCTTCTGGAAGCCGATGGATCCCAGCCATCCCCAACACGAACCCGGTTCCCCCCATGCCAGCGCCATCCACGACTACTACTGTCATGTAGATCGGCACATCGGCACCCTCCTGTCCCGCTGCGGCGAGGAGACGGCGGTGCTGGTGGTGTCAGATCACGGGGCGCGGCCCCTCATGGGCGGCATTTGTATTAATGAATGGCTGATGGCCCACGGCTATCTCACGATCAAGGACAGGCCCGAGACCCCCACCCCCCTGGATAAAGTCGAGGTAGACTGGAGCCAAACCCAGGTGTGGGGAGCGGGTGGCTACTACGCCCGAATTTTTCTAAACGTGAAGGGCCGGGAGCCACAGGGTATCGTGCCGCTAGCCGAGTATGAAACGGTGCGATCGCGCCTGATTAGCCAGCTTGAAGCCCTCACCGACCCCGAAGGGCACCCCCTCAACGTCAAAGCCTTCAAGCCCCAAGAAATTTACCAGCGGGTGCGGGGGCTGGCTCCAGATTTGATCGTTTACTTTGATGACCTGGCGTGGCGATCGGTGGGCAGCGTTGGCATCGGCTCGATATACACCACCGAAAACGACACCGGCCCCGACGACGCCAACCACGCCCCCTTTGGGTTGATGATCTTTCACGATCCCCAGCGTCCGCAAAACGGTCAGGTGCTCGACGGTGCCCAGCTTTATGACATCGTTCCTACCCTGCTTCACCGCTATGGACTGGAGCCGCCAGCGGGGCTGCGGGGCAAGGTGCTGCCCGTTTAGAAGGTGGCGCAATCATTAACCTGGCCTTAACGAGCCATCAAAATATCTCAGGTATCCTACAGAGAGATCTCTATCCTGCTAAATTCAGATAATGGCTGAGTTCCTCGAACGCTTTCCCATACTCGATTTGGTGGTCAAAGGTGGGCCAGTCATGATCCCCCTGGTGGCCTTGTCGGTGATGACCCTGGCCACCGCTCTGGAGCGGGGCTGGTTCTGGTTTCGGCTGCTCAGCCAGGAAGATCGGGTGGTTCACGATGTTCTGGAAGCCGCCCGCTACAACCTGAATGAGGCGCGGGCGATCGCCGAACAGGCCCAACACCTGGCCATCGGGCGCTTTTTGCTGGCTCCCCTGCGGCTGAAGCAGTCCAACCCCGAAACCTTTCGGCTGGCGCTGGAGTCTGCTGCCGATCGCGAGTTTGTGCAGATGCGCAAGGGCGATAAGTTTCTAGAAACGGTGGTGGCCCTTGCGCCGCTGCTGGGCCTGCTGGGTACGGTGACGGGCTTGATCGCCACCTTTAATAACCTGGATATCGGCGGCGGTGGTTCAGGGGAGGGCGGTCAACTGGCCGCCGCTGGGATTGGGGAAGCCCTGATTACCACTGCTGCGGGAATGCTGGTGGCCATTCTGGCCCTGGTCTTCTTCCGGCTGTTTGTCACCCTCCAGTCTCAGCAGATCGACTATTTCTCGGAGGTGGGCACCGAGCTGGAGCTGATTTACCGGCAAACCAGCCCCGAATCCATTTCCTCCGAAGAGGCCAGCCTCCTGCCCCATCGGTAACCTCCTTTGGGACGCACCAATACCCGTCAGGGCGAATGCCATTCGCCCTGGTATAACCGTCTACCCCCGCGAAAACCATGCGCCTGCGATCGCGACAACAGGAATCCTCCCTGCCCCCGGTCAACCTGATCCCCATGCTGAACGTCATGCTGGGGGTGCTGGCCTTTTTTGTGATTATCACCATGACCCTGGGCAGCCAGAGGGGGCTGGAGGTGCAGCTACCCGCAGATGCCGACGCCCCCGTTCAGCAGCCTGAAGAAGAAGAACCGCCCCCGCCCCCGCTGATTGTGTCCCTCGGCTCCCAGGGAGAAATTCTGGTGGACGACCAGCCCGTTTCCGCAGCACAACTGGAGCAGCGCATTCAAGAATATCTGGGGGCCAGTGAAGACGGTCTGGTATACCTGACCGCCAGCCGCCAGATGCCCTATCAGGAGGTGCTGGCGTTTTTGCTCGATATGAAAGAGCTGGGGGGCGATCGCGTCTCCCTGGCCATTGAGGAGTCGTCATGAAATCCCGAAATTCTCGCCGCTTTGCCTCAGAGGTGCCAGAGGTCAACCTGGTGCCAATGATGGACGTGCTGATGACCGTGCTCACCTTTTTCATCATCATTTCCATGGGGCTGAGCAGCCAGCAAATTCTGACGGTGGACGCACCAGATTTGGGCGAAGGCAGCGAGAGCGAAGTTACCCAGGAAGACATCGCTCCACCCCCCCTGGTGATTGGCCTCAATGCCCAGGGCGAAATTTTGATTGACGACGAACCCATTAGCAAAGAACAGTTGGCGGCGGCCATGCGAGATTACCTGACGGCCAATCCTGACGGCTATGTGCGCCTTAAGGCCGATCGGGAGCTGGAGTACGCCGACGTAGCTGAACTCCTGGTGACCATGCGCGATATTGGCGGCGGTCGCGTTTCCCTGGCCATCGAATAGGCTAGAGATGGCATAACCCATGTCGTGGGCTTGAATCAGCTCCTGTGAACAAGCCTCTTAACCATTTAATAATCTTTTCCTAACCTTTACCCATTCTTTACATTAACCATTCTTAATCCTGAACAGCTAACTTACCTCTGGATTGTTTTTGAGTAATCTTACGCTCTGGAGAGTGTTGTATGGTGGCGAACGGAAATTCAATCAAGTTTGATCGGGTCGCGCTGGCGATCGCTGCAACTGCATCCATCTTTGGATTGTCTACCGCCGCTGCGTCGGCCCAATCGATTGCCATTGATGGTTCCAGCACGGTTTACCCCATCACCGAAGCAATGGCTGAGGAGTTCATTGGAGCAAACCCCGGCACCAACATCTCGGTTGGTGTTTCCGGTACTGGCGGTGGCTTCAGCAAATTCTGCGCGGGCGAAACCGACATCTCTAACGCCTCTCGGCCCATCAAGCCCGAAGAAATGCAGGCTTGTGCTGACGCTGGCATCGAGTACATCGAAATTCCTGTTGCCTATGACGCTGTTACGGTTGTGATTCACCCTGAGAATGATTGGGCAACCGCGATGACCGTCGAGCAGTTGGCCGCGATATGGAGTCCTGACGCTCAAGGTGTCAACAACTGGAGCGCAATCGATCCTTCCTGGCCCGATCGCCCTCTGGCTCTGTTTGGCCCCGGTACCGACTCCGGTACCTTCGACTACTTCACCGATGAAATCGTCGGCGAAGAGGGTTCCAGCCGCAGCGACTACACCGCCAGCGAAGACGACAACATCCTCGTAATCGGTGTTGAGGGTGATGTTAACGCCCTGGGCTACTTCGGCTACGCCTACTATGTTGAAAACCAGGATCGGCTCCAGTCGGTTGCCATTAATGGCGTCAAGCCCTCCCCCGAAACTGTCGACAATGGCACCTACACCCCTCTGTCCCGTCCGATCTTCATCTACGTCCGTCGGGATGCAGTTGAGCGCCCTGAAGTTGCTTCCTTTGTGAACTTCTACCTGGAGAACGCTGCGGAAATTGTTCCTCAAGTGGGCTACGTTGCTCTGGCTCCGGATGCCTACGACTTTGCTATGGGCATGGTCGAAAATGGCACCGTCGGCACCGTTTATGCCACCAACGACGTATCTGGTCTGGGTCTGCTCGAAGTGCTGAACCTCAGCCGCACCCTGGAAGCGCCTGCAGAATAATGGATGCGCCAGGGTCATCCCGTCTGACCCATTGATTCCGTAATGCCCTGGGGTGCGTTGCTGCGGTGCTCATCCCAGGGTTTATCCTTATCATCAGGCCGCTGGAGTTATCAGGTTGGAGGGTTGCTATGGTATTCAAAACAACAAGACGCGATCGCCCCATGTGGCTGAGGGTTCTGGTTCATCCCATGCTCTACATCTCCCTGTTGGTGCATGGGCTGGTTTTTGCCATTCCTGGCTCCCCTGAGGAAGAAATTCCCGAAAACATCGAGGAAGAGGAAGAAATCCAGATCACCATGCTGCCTGCGGTCGTCGAGCCGGAACCCGAAATTCCGGTGGAAGAGCTGCCCGCCGAACCACCCCCCGCCGCCGAGACCCTGCCCCAGGCCGCCGTACCACCACCGCAACCGCCGCCGCAACCCGCCCCCCAGCAGCAGCAGGCTCCCCCCCCAGAGGAGCCCGAACCGGAACCTGAGGAAGAACTCCCCGAACTTCCGTCAGCTCCCGCTTTTGACCCCACTCCTTACCGCAGCCTCTTTTCAGACCAGGTAGCGTCGCTGGAGCAGAGCGTCGACTTTGGCGATAGAGTGCTTGAGCCCCGGCTCTGGAAAGAGCCTGAACAGTTTTTTGTCAATGATGCAAATGGGGAACCGCAGCTGCGTCCCGGAATTATTCAAATTCCCCAGTGGCTCAATGACGTGCGGCCTGAAAACATCCGTCCTGAGCGCAGTGGCGAGGCCCAGGCGGGTGAAAGAATCACCGACCAGATTATCTACCTGGGATCCCTGTTCGATCCCAGCATCACCGTTCGACGGGCAGGAGACTACGGCGGGGGACCGCTCTTTGAGGTGGTGTCGCCCGAGGGAGAGCCGGTCATGTATATCAACGCGGTGCAGGCCAAGAGCGGCCCGTCTACGTTTTTGATCATGTGGAGCTTCAACCCCAACTCGCCCCCGCCGGCAGCAGCGCCAGTGGAAGGCGCAACCCCACCGACCTGAAGCACTAGTGGGTCATTTGCTTTGCTCCGAGCCATTGCGCCCTCACCCCAAACCCCTCTCCCAAAAAGGGCGAGGGGCTTTGAAGCGATTAGGCAGCTCTGGCTCCCCTTCTCCCAGGTTGGGTGATGGGGGTGGGGTTTGCGGGATATGTCCGTGCCAAATGACCCACTAGCTGTGAATTCTGGGTTCGGGGTGCAGGGAAGACAAAATTTCGCTTTCGATTGCGGCCAGTTCCCCTAGCCGCTGGTTGACCGTGGGGCGATCGCACCCCTCCACCGCCAGCGTCCAATAAACCCCATAGTGACGGGCTTCCGACGCCATCAGCCCCCGGTAGAAGCGGGCCAGTTCGGCATCGGGGCAGTGGGCCGCCAGCAGGCCCAGGCGTTCGTGGCTGCGGGCTTCGATCAGGGCGGCCACCAGCAGGGAGTCCAACAATCGATAGGGTTCCTCCCGGCGCACCTGGGCCTTCAGCATCGCACCATAGGGCGGCGGAGCCAGGGGCGCGAGGGGAATGCCCCGGCGCTCCAGCCACTGGTTGACCTGGTCGAAGTGTTCCAATTCTTCCTGGGCGATCGCCGTCAGGGTGCGCACCAGTTTGGTACTGGAGGGATAGCGGCAGATTAAATTCAGGGCCACCCCGGCGGCTTTGCGCTCGCAGTGGGAGTGGTCGAGCAGGACGGTGTCGAGGTGGGCGATCGCCTGATCAACCCAGGCGGCGGCGGTGGGCTGTTGGAGAAGTTTAATGGTGGCCTGCAGGGGACTCATCAATGGATTTGGATGCGCGAGGCGACGGTTGGCGGTTATGCCTCTAATTTAATTCATTCTCCTGCCTGGGCGGGCACAACCACCCGCAGCGATCGCGGACGACAGCGGATATCGAAGGGCACCGAATCGATGGGGTCGCCATCTAAAATAACCGCCTGGGGCGTGGTGGTTTCAACTCGCAGATGACAGGCGCGGAAATAGGTAATAGCGGGATGGTGAGCAGACCGCTGGAACAGACCGGCCCACAGCAAAACAAACCCGCAAACAATAGCTGACAGACGAGATTTGGGATCGATAATCGTCACGCTCACCTGGCCATCATCGGGCAAGATGCGGCTTGGCCCCTGGGCCAGCAGCGTCAGCCTGGAAACCGTATTCGCCACCGTAATGGCCGATGCGGAAACGATGCGTTTCTCCCCCTCAACTTCAATTTCGGCTTCGAAGGGGCGCAGGCCGCCCCAGAGTTGCTTCACCTGGGCGATGGGATAGGCCCAGATTCCCCAACGTTTCTTTTCCTTTTGAGAAAGGGTGGCGATCGCCTCGGCCTCAAAGCCAATGCTCAGGGAGGCAATCATGGGCTGGTCGTTGCAGAGCACCACGTCTACGTAGCGATCGCCCCCCGTCAAAAGCGTCCGGCAGGCTGCCCTCAAGTCGGTCGGAATCTCCAATCGTCTGGCAAAGACGTTCGCTGTGCCCTGGGGAAGAATGCCAACGGGCTGATAGGTGCCTGCCATCACATTGGCGACTTCGGAAACGGTGCCGTCGCCCCCCGCCGCCACAATCAGGTCAAAGCCGTGGTCCCGGACTCTCTGGGCGATTTGCCCCGCCCCCATATTGACAGTAGTCACGTAGATATCCAACACCACAAACGGCGTGAGAATTCCCCTTATTGTAAGCAGGTCTTCCCCAGCTTTGGCATGGCCAGCAACCGGTACAAAAATCAGGCAAACACGAGGGGACATAGGGGCTGGGCCATTCCACGTTAGGTTTCACAACTCCTATAAAAAAGGAATGACACTGGCCCTGGCATCCACCGTGGGAGGACTATTTGGGGGGGAAGAGAGTGAGCCGCAGATGGAGCAGATGGACGCAGGCAGGAATATTTTCAATCTGCGCCATCTGCGTAATCTGCGGATAAACCATCGGCAACGACCCGGACGGTAGCCAGGGCGGGGTCAGCACAGCCGGTCAGGTCGCATCCCGCTGCCTGGAGCTGCTGGAGCTGGGCGATCGCCCCTGGCGTAATCTCCTCCCCAGGAAATAAGACCGGGATGCCGGGGGGGTAGGGGCAAATCAGTTCAGCGCTGATGCGGTGGCTGGCCTGGGCGATCGCCACGGTCTCGGTAGGGGCGAAGAAAGCCTGGCGGGGGGTGAGGCGCAGGGGGGGAAGGGCGGGGGGGTGGATGGGTAGATGGGGGATGGGGGGAGCGGGATGAGATGCCAGATGCTGGAATCCAGCGGTCAGGGCGGCGATGTCGGCGGGGGTGTTGCCGAGGCTGAGGATGAAGGTGAGGGTTTTGAGGGCAGGGAGTTCGGCGGTGACGCCGAGGCGCTCATGAAGGTGGGTGTCGGCGTCAAAGCCAGTGAGGCCCAGGCCGGTGACGTCCACCGTAAGGCGGGTGAGGTCGAGGCGGGTGCAGCCAGGGATGGGATGGGCGGGGTCGAGGTCAAACACCCGCAGGCCAGGAATGTCACCCAGGGCGGCTCTGGTCTGGTGGGCTAGTTGGAGGGTCTGGGTCAGCAGGGCTTTGCCGTGGAGGGCCATTTGCTGGCGGGCGGCGTCGAGGGAGGCCAGCAGCAGATAGCTGGGGCTGGTGGACTGGGTGAGCTGTAAGGCTTTGCTGAGGCGGTTGGGGTCGAGGCGATCGCCCCGAATGTGCAGCATGGCCGCCTGGGTCAGGCCCGCCAGCACCTTGTGGGTTGACTGGACGCTCAGGTCAGCTCCGGCGGCGAGGGCGGCGGACGGCAGGTCGGGGTGGAAAGCAAAGTGGGGGCCGTGGGCTTCGTCCACCAGCAGGGGCAGGTTAGCCTGATGCACCCGGTGGGCGATCGCTTCCAGGTCGTCTCCGGTGCCGTAGTAGGTGGGATAGACCACCAGCACCGCTTTGGCGTCGGGATGGGTTTCCAGGGCAGTGGCGATCGCTCCCACGGTGGGACTGTGGGCCATATCCCACGCCGGGTCATACCCAGGCTGCACAAACACGGGGCTGGCCCCTGACAAGATCAAGCCAGAGATAACGGACTGGTGCAGGTTGCGGGGCACGATGATTTTGTCCCCCGGTCGGCAGGTTGCCAGAATGGCCGCTTCGATGCCGCAGGTGGAGCCGTTGACCAGAAACCAGGTGCGATCGCTGCCAAACGCCTCGGTGGCCAGTTCCTGAGCTTCCCGAATGGCCCCCTCCGGCGCAAACAGATTGTCAAGTTCCGGCAGTTCCGGCAGGTCGGCCCGAAACACATCTGCCCCCAGCAAGGCTTTGAGTCCTGGAGCAATACCCTGTCCCCGCTTGTGGCCGGGGGTATAGAAAGGGGCGTGGGGCCGGGTCGCGCTGGCTTTGAGGGCATCCACCAGTGGGGTTTGATCCTGGGACAGCGGCATGGCAGTCAGTTTCCGGTGCTTAGAGCTGGGCCAGCCGCTCCAGGAGCAAATTGTAGAAGCCATCGGCATCAATGGCGTCAATTACCGTGGCGTTGGTGGGCCTGCCGCTGAGGTTCCACCAGTCCACCACCGTGCGTCCCAGGGAAATGGGGCTGGTCAGCTCCACCTCCACATGGCAGGGTTTGCCCTTGTAGAGGCTGGGCTGAATCAGGTACGCGATTACATTAGGGTCGTGGAGCGGGCCGCCCATCAGGCCATAGCGCTCCTGGTCGAGGGTGCCGTATTGAGTCAGCAGGGTTGTGATTTTGTCGGTGATTGGGGTGGCGATCGCCCGCATGGCTGCCAGTCGCTCTTGGGTGGTCAACACCTGATGGGTGGCATCCAGGCCCAGCAGGGTGATGGGAATGCCGCTGGTAAACACCACATGGGCCGCATGGGGGTCTACGGCAATATTAAACTCGGCGGATGGCGTGACGTTGCCGTGGGTGACGGCCCCGCCCATCATCACGATTTCGTCAATGTGGGTGGCAATTTGGGGAGCCTGAATCAGCGCCAGCGCCAGGTTGGTGAGCGGCCCCAGGGTTGCCAGGGTGACAGGCTGGGGGGTGTTGAGCAGGGTCTGAACCAGCGCCTCAACGGCGTGTTGGGGCTGGAGAGGCACGGTGGGGTCGGGCAGCAAGCCTTCCCCCAGGCCCGTTTGGCCATGGACTGCTTCGGCGGTGATGAGCGATCGCAACATGGGTCGGGGGCATCCGGCATACACGGGAATATCCGTGCGGTTGGCCAGGGTGCAGATTTTACGGGCATTGGCCTGGGTGAGGTCGAGGGGAACATTGCCCGCTACGGTGGTAATGCCCAGAATTTCTAGCTCTGGGGCGGCAAAGGCCAGCAGCAGCGCCACCGCGTCATCGATTCCTGGATCGCAATCAATCAATATCGGCTGGGTCATTTCGTCGGCACTTTCAAGATGCGATGGATGGTTTAGGGTGTAAAGCCCTCTGGCTCAGCGCTGATCGGCGTTGTTTTGCCACTTAACCGCAGCAAAATCGTAAACCGTTGCCGCAATCAAAGCAGCAGCGTAATACTTGAGACTATACCGCATTCACTACACGATTAAAGGAGCTGGCGTGCCGCCCCGGTCTACCAAGACAAACCGGCTCGTTGGCATCAATGCCACTCTTGACGAGCACCAAACTTGGTGGGTAGCCCCCCTGCTGAATTTGCGTCCAGAAAAGCAATAAGTAGGTCAGCACAATTAAATTCATGTTAGAAAACCGGGGGAGCGCCCCACCGGTTTTCTAACCTTCGTTTTTCAATGCAGTTCTACTTATAACGTAGTTAAACGTAGTTAAACGTAGTTAAACAAAATGACTTCCCTGGGGGTGTGCCCCTCGCCGGGGGCAAACTCCTAAGAAAACGTAATTAAAATTGCTCAAGCACTTACACTACAAGCAAACCAATCTCTTTGCTGCACCTGGAGAGTGACGACGTTCCCAGCTTATGAACCCTGCTAAACCGCATCCGCCTGCACCCGATGTTGAACGGCTTAACTTTTGGACAAAACTGTCTTACGGCACCGGCACCATTGGCACCTCCCTCACGGGTAGCATTCTGGCCTTCTTTTTCATGTTTTTCCTGACCGACGTTGCCGGTCTTCCAGCCGCCTGGGCGGGTAGTGTTCTCATGATTGGCCAAATTAGTGATGCCATCAGCGATCCTATTATTGGCCTGTGGAGCGATCGCACCAAATCCCGCTGGGGCCGCCGCTATCCCTGGATTCTGGCGGGGGCGGTGCCCTTTGGTCTATCCTTTCTGCTGCTGTGGCTCATTCCTTCTAACAGTAATTGGCTGCTGTTTGTCTACTACGTCGTCATCGGCATCGTCTTTAAGACTGCCTTCACCGCCGTGTATCTGCCCTATGTCTCCCTCACCCCAGACCTGACCCAGGGCTACCACGAGCGCACCAGTTTAAATAGCTTTCGCTTCACGTTTTCCATTGGCAGCAGCATCCTGGCCCTGGCCCTGGTGGGCGTAATTTTTGATCAGGTCGAAGACCTCAACACCCGCTATCTGGTGGTTGGCGCAATGGGGGCTGTGCTGTGCATCGTGCCCCTCTACCTCTGTGTGTGGGGGACTCACCGCCGGGTGCTGGCCGCGGAACGCCGCTATGCCCAGACCCCCCGCCCTGCGCCCCTGGCCCTGACCCAGCAGGTGCGCATTGCCTTCAGTAACCGCCCTTTTCTGCTGGTGATGGGCATTTACCTCTGCTCCTGGCTGGCGGCCCAGATGACCGCCGTAGTCATGCAGTACTTCGTCGTTAGCTGGATGAATCTGTCGGCCCAGATCTTTACCTACTTCGCCCTGACGGTTCAGGGAACGGCGCTGTCCATGCTGTTTGTGTGGAGCTTCCTCAGCCAGCGGGTGGGTAAAAAAGTCGTCTATTTTCTGGGGGTCAGCCTGTGGATTATTGCCCAGGGGGGGCTGTTTTTCCTCCAGCCGGGGCAGGTATCGCTGATGTTTGCGCTGGGGGTGATGGCGGGGTTTGGCGTCTCGACGGCCTACCTGGTGCCGTGGTCCATGCTGCCAGACGTAATTGAGCTGGATGAGCTGAAGACGGGCCAGCGCCGTGAGGGAGTTTTTTACGCCTTCATGGTGATGGTGCAGAAGGTGGGGCTGGCGATCGGCATCTTTCTGGTGGGTCAGGTGCTCAGTTGGGCGGGCTATGTGGAGCGCATCCCCGGTGAACCTTCGCCAGTGCAGCCAGCTTCGGCCCTGCTGGTGATTCGCCTCGCCATTGGCCCCATTCCCACCCTGCTGCTCATCCTGGGGCTGGTGCTGGCCTACTTCTATCCCATCAGTCGTGAGCTGTACGCCAAGATTTTGCTGCGGCTCAGCCAGCGCCGTCTCCGGCAGCAGCGGTCTGTAGAGCATTGCTTTGGGCAGGATAGTCATCAGCAGGATGGACAGATAACAGCCAGTCCCGAAGCCGATCGCCCCGAAACTTCCCCCGAAAAGAACCGCCACCCAGGAACCGATCGCCCCTTCCTTAACGACGATGAACCCACCGCCGATGCCCCCGTCCAATCAGACTGATTCTGCGCTAGCGTGGGAAAGAAATGGATTGAGGTAGTGAGAGAAATCGGTGGTCAGAAAACGTTCGGCTTTGGCTCTGCTGGCGACGCTGTCGCTGTCCCTGGCGTCATGCTCCGGCTCATTTGGAGACTCTCTAGAGCGATCGCTCAGCGCCGACCCGGAGCTGCAGAACAATCCCAATCTATTGGGGGGAGGCGGCCCAACCGACCTGGCCTGCGACCCAACCACCCTGGCCCAACTACCCGAAGCACTACCCGCTGAACTTTGCTATCCCAACGGCACCGTTACCGAGGTCACAGGTGCGGATGAAACGGACGTTACTGAAGCCCCTGAAACGGATCCAGGTAGTGACCTCAACTCCGATGTCGCAGAAGATTCTACACCCGTGGGGGCGATCGCCATCCAGTGGGCCACCGCCGACAGCCTTGACCAGGTCTGGACGTTTTATGAAGCGCAATTGGCGGCAGCGGGTTGGGAGATTGCCCAGCGGCCTGCGGAGGAAAGCGGTAGCAGCGATCGCGACGCCACAACCCTGGAAGCCGTGAAAGAAGGTGTGCGGGTGACGGTTGCCCCTGTGCCCTCGGGTTCCCTATCTTCGGCTGGGGCCACAGATACGGCAGAAGCAAGAACTGCGGAGGAAAATTCAGCCCAGGAAAACACTGAGCAGGAAAACTCTGGGCAGGAAAACTCTGGGCAGGAAAACTCAAACACGGAAAATACTGCCACGACTTTTGAAGTGAGCTATCGTCCGGGGGGCGATCGCACCCTGAGTCCGGTCAGTCTCCCTGACCCCACGGAGGAATTTCCCCCATCTGACCCTGAGTCGGATACCGATCCGTCAAACCCAACCTCTCGATCGGCCAATTCCCCAGCGGATGCGCCCGGCTCATCGCCCCGAACCGTTTCTCAGTCCTTTACTGACCTGGAAGAGGCTCCCGATGAGCTGCAGCCCTACCTGCAAGACCTGGCCCAGCTTGGGGTTTTGACCGCCGCCGATGGCGATCGCCCCCAGTTTCAGCCCAACGAAGTGGTGACGCGGCGAGACTTTGCCCGCTGGCTATTTGAGGCGAATAATGCCGTGTATGGCGATCGCCCCTCCCGCCGCATTCGCCCCGCCACCGAGGCTGTCCAGCCTGCCTTTCAAGACGTTTCCACCTCTGACCCCGATTTTGACGTGATTCAGGGGCTGGCTGAGGCGGGGCTGATTCCCAGTCCCCTGTCGGGTGCCTCCACCACCCTCACCTTCCGCCCCGATGCCCCCCTGACGCGAGAAGAGTTGCTGCTCTGGAAAGTCCCCCTCGACCTGCGCCAGTCCCTCCCCACCGCTACCGTAGAGGCGGTGCAGCAAACCTGGGGCTTTCAGGATGCGGCCCGCATTGACCCCAAAGCGCTCCAGGCGGTGCTGGCAGATTATCAGAATGCCGACCAGGCCAATATTCGGCGGGCCTTTGGCTATACAACCCTGTTTCAGCCGAAAAAGGCCGTCACCCGTGCGGAAGCCGCCGCCACCCTCTGGTTCTTTGGCTACCAGGGCGACGGCATTTCAGCGGCCCAGGTGGAAGCCGATGGGGCTGAATCCACTGATGGCACTGATGGCACCACTGATACAACGGACGCGACGCCCAATACTGAAGGAATATGAAATCCCTGATTTGCAGCAGATTTGTGTGACATCCTCTCCCGCTAACCGCAAGCGGTATAACGGGAGCTTCCCAACCTCACGATTGAGAGTTGCTGCATCACAGGCAGGGTATCCCCTAAGCCTCCACAGCCAGAGAACGGCAGTCCAACCG